>JBBQGO010000145.1:0-6419 GCA_038323125.1 Pyrinomonadales bacterium | reverse complement strand
ACGGCTTCGAGCAGGATCAACGTCCCGGTTGCGTTTACGCTAAAGTCCGTCAGCGGCTCTTTGGCGGCCCAGTCGTGACTTGGCTGTGCGGCGGCGTGGATGACTACCGATACGTTGCGTCCGTAATTTCGGAAGATGTTTCGCATCGCCTGTTCGTTGCGGATATCCTCATTGAAAAAGGTAAAATTAGATAGCTCGCGTTTGAGCATCGCCGTGTTCCAGTCAACGGAACCGTCGCTGCCAAAGAAATATTCCCGCATGTTGTTATCGATGCCGATCACATCGAAACCCATTGCGTGAAAGAACTTAGTTGCTTCGCTGCCGATCAATCCGGAACAGCCTGTGATTATAGCTACACTCATAGTTTTATTAGTTCATCGAGGCCGGGCCTCGCAAAGGTATTGTTTAACTCTGGTTTTCTAAAGGCGTAAGGTGCGGGTTTTTCCAGTTTTAAAGGAATCAGGCAGATAAATGTTCACTGCAGAATGGCGGCTAGCACGAGCGTTGGGATTTACGCTAGAAGTTTCCTAGGCCTTGGTTGCGAGATAATGAAGCCAGTGTGATTCGGTATCTTCGGTGACCGGGTTTCCTGCAGTATCGTGTGCTACGACGTCTGAGAAGCCATTGTCGGACAATTGTTTCACCTGCTTTTGGAGGCTGATGTAGTAGAGCAGGAGAGAATATCTGTGATCACCGTCGTTGATGATCGCGTAGTCGTCGGTGTAGACCTCATGCCTCTTCATTCTGAAATGGTTTGGAAGATGAAAGAGGCAGTGAAGAAAAAAAACCATATATTGAAAACTGAAATGAAACTCTCGCTGCCACGGAAGCTTAGCGAAATGCTCATAGTCCCGGTTATGTGTTGAAAACATAAATATGCCGCCTTTTCTCAGCACACGGTTCGCTTCCCTGATCAGTTTTAACCTGCTCTCGTGTGTGATCGAATCAATGCCGTTGTACGAGAAGAGAATAAAATCGAACGTGTCAGATTCAAACATTCGAAGGTCCGTTGCATCGGCGCACAGAATGTTGGCCTCGGGGTACTTCTTCGCTGTTTCATCGGCGTATTTGGCAACATAGTCAACGCCGGTATAGTCGCTGCTGATCTCCAGCAGATGCCTGGTCGTTCGTCCCCCGCCGACGCCTATATCCAGGACCCTTGAATCTTTGATCACAGGCTCCAGCTTTTTGAACAGCACCCTTTCGGCTTCCAGCAGCTCATCCACGTTCTGATAGAACTTGACCACATCGGCTCGCTCGTAGGTTGCCTTATTAACTGAATTTACCAACACTTGTGTTTGCATATTTACACTTACGGCCCCTCCCCGAGCCATCAACACTACACGCCGAGTCTGAGGGCCGCTATTCTTTGGGAGTAGGACCCTGTAATGCCGCGTGTAGATTCTTCACAAAAACTATATCTTCCGAGAGCCAGCAGATCGGCTCCGCTCCGATTGATCTTCTTTTCCGTAGTCACTGCGATGCGGTAGCCCGCCCTGGCAACAAGGCGTCTGACGGCCGGATCGAATTCGCCGTTTGGGTACGCAAATGTCGTAACTTCTTGGCCCAACTGCAATTCGAGCTCGCGTTTGCTGGCCTCGATCTCCGATTCAGCCATATCGACGTTTTCCAGCGGGAGCACTACATGGTTAGACGTATGCCCGCCAAAACTGATTCCCGCGTCGGCCATTTCGCGAACCTGATCCCAGTTCAGCAATTGATATTCCCGAGGGTACTTATCAAAAGCCGGCACGGCACGTTCCAATTCTGTGATCGCGAACTCGCGAACGGCAGCCGGCAGATGCACCAGCGATTCGGTTAATGCCGGAAGGTAACGTGTATGCCGGAATGGCTTGATGACCTCGGCAGGAACGCCTGCCCGTTCAAGGGCCGGTGCGACAGGCAAACCGTTTTTGGCCGCGAGCCGCAAGAGCCAAAAGATCCGGTCGTGTGCGAGGGGCACGTTCTGCCCTATGCATTCGGTCGGTAGAAATACAGTTGCCGGCAATCCAAGCTGCTTTAGTATTGGAAAGGCTTCTTCGTAAAAATCCAGATATCCGTCATCGAACGTGAGCACGGCGATAGGACGATGCGAGTTCCGCTTGCCCTTGACCACCTGGCCCGCGGTTTCCAGAGAAACTACGTTGTATGACCGCTTCAGCAATTCGCAATGACGTCTAAAGGTCTCGGCGGAGACCACGAGGCCGTAATACGACTCGCTTTCGGCCTTGGCAATGTCCGCTACCACCCGGTGATAGGCAATGATATTGACCGTGTTTCGGGCCGGTGTGCGGGTTCCCGCGGCGGCCCTGGCCGTCGCGGCAGCCGACTTGATCGTCCGCTTTAGCATTAATTTGGTTCCGATCATATTTTGATGTCCCTATGAAACTGTTTTGGCCAGTAACTCACTGAGCCTTGCCGCGTATTCGGCCATATCCATTTGCCCGCGGGCCTTGTTCCTGGCTGTTTTGCCGTATGCTGCCCTTTGTTTGCTATCGGCCGCAAGAGCCTCAATGTGGCCGGCAAGGGCTCTTACATCCCCGGCCTTATACAGCAGGCCATCGACCCCATCGTCGATGAGTTCGGGAATTCCCCCCACCATTGTCGAAATTACCGGTAATCCGGCGGCCATCGCCTCGATCACCGACATCGGCATTGCTTCTGCATAGGTCGGGAGCACGAAAATATCCGAGCTTCTAAAAAAGTCTATCCGTTCCGTAAGCGATACCGGGCCGATATGTTCGACCAGGCCGTCGACCGCTCGTTCGCGGCAATAGCCCTTAAGCCCTTCGCCGCCGTAACCCAGGAAGGTCGCCCTTATATCGACTCCGCGTTTCTTAAGGGTAGCCATAGCGTCTACGAGGTCCCGTTCACCCTTTAATTTCCCCATCGCTCCGACGAATAGCAGTTTGACCGGGCCCGTCCGCGTCCGATCGACGTCACCGAAAACGGACGTGTCGATGGCATTCGGGATCACGAAAATCTCGGTTCGACCCGTCAGGTCTCTGAGCTGCCGGGCAGACTCGTTAGAAACGGCGATTAGGGAATCGCACGCCTGCAAAGCAAAACGTATAAAGCTGCGGCCTATCCGTGTCTGTTTGGGATAGTACTCGTCGATGTCGCCCGCGTGGAAATGGGCCGCGACCCGGCGGCTCATCAGTTTGCCGAGTAAGATAAATACCGCTTCGCGATAAAGGCTGGCATTGCTCCCGAGATGCACGTATGCAAGGTCAGGCGTTCGGACCAAACCGCTCCAGATAAACCGAAGGATCGCAGCGGCAGCGAGCAGCAGTTTCCCCACTTTACCCAGGTCCTCGGCCTGCGACGCGATGTATTTCACCTCAAAGGCGTCCTTAAACGAAGAATCCAGTATTCCTGCGGTTAGAGTCGAGATGCCGCCGCGCGTCTTTGTCAGATGCATACCCACCATCAGGACCCGGGGCCTCGTTAGAGGCGCGGCAGCCCGGCTTTTTGCTGCCCTCACTTTACGGGGGTCAGCATTCACGCGGGTAGTATTTGTAATAAAATGGCTTTCTCTCATGAATGCTTTCGGGCCGTCCCGCTTTTTTCTATTGAGGCAAACGGCTAGGCGATCGACGTCTATCTGTGTATTCGTTGTCAGAAAACAGACTTATTAACCTGCTGTTTCCAATAATCAGGTCGTCCGGTCAAAAATTGCGTTACTGTATCGGGGACGGCTCGCGACGGTCGAACCCGCTACCTTTCTCGACAAATAGGCGATCTCTACGACGGCCATCAACAAGAATGACAGCAATTGAGCGACCGCAGCTCCGACAGCCCCAAATTGCGGGATCAGCATTGCGCCGGCCGCGATGCATACGATAAGCCCGAGTGCGTTGGCGAGCAGGTCGATGTGCTGTGCATCGGCCGCTACCAGCCCCCGTGCAACGATCATCACCAGGCAAAACGGTATAGTGCTCAGTGCCATGATATCCAGCGTCAGCGACGCATCAGCATAGGCGGCGCCAAACAAGATCGCCAGGACCCGCTCAGACAGGAATGGCGACAAGACGGACGCTATTACCGCGACAAACAGTGGATAGCGAACGATCTGTGATAGATATGAACCCATTTCGCGCAAACCCCTGACCGCGTATTGTGCGAGCAGAGGCTGAATGACAGCCGCATAGCTTGCCATCAGGATCGCCGCGGGGATTAGAAACCGCGAGGCGGCTCCGTATTTTGCAGATTCGGCCTCGGTGCTGAAATGCCCGAGCAGGATCACCGCGGCTTGCCAATTTATCGACGCAAAGATGATTGTGCCGGCAAATGTCGGAGTCGCCTTGACGATCGCTCGGAGCTCGGCCGTATCGAAAACAAACTTGTTAAGCTGCGAACGTGCCGCGATGGCATAAATGGCGAGGGCAACTACACGAACCGCCACGAACGAAACACACACTGCCGAGAGATCGTACCCGTACCAGATCAGACCAAGCGGGATCACGGTCCGCAGAACATTCTCCAGCGTCGTTGATACTGCGATCAGCCGTGTACGGCCATAGGCGATCGATACCGCCTCGGCCAAGGCGATCAACCCTGATGGGATCATAGCCAGGCTCAGGATCAACGCCGAATATCGCACCGATTGCGATTCGCTTGCCCAGAGTCCGCACAACGCCATCAACACAGCGCTCACCACACCCGACGCGAACAGGAAGAGGGATGCATTGCTGATCAGCAGCCCTACTGATGAATCGGACCGCTCGCGCCGCCGGCTTACCTCGCTGACGAGGTACGGGACCAGGCCCAATGAACACGCGCTGACAAACAGGGCATAAAGCCCCATTAGGATGGTAAACCTCCCCAGTTCATCGACGTCCCGCATCCGGGCGAGAAATATCCAGAGCAGTACGCTGTTGGCGATACTGATCACGCCAGACCACGTCATCCACAGGAACTCCCGTCCGGGCAGATATTGCCCCTCAGTGGAAATGATCGGTTTTATATCCTCGATTACTTTCATTAAATCAATGAAATGTTGAGACGCTCGAGCTACGCGAAAGACCGGTGCAGCCTACGCAGTAAGTTTGCGATCATTGGAAAAAAAACCAATTCTAAGACCGCGATAATTTGTTGAAATGTACTCGAGTAGTGCCTTGATGAAAACGATCACGCCGATCATTTCAAAGGTTTCCTCAATACTTGCAATGGTCTTATACAAAAGCCCTTCGTTGCCGTACAGATCGGCATACTTGCCTCCGACGAGTTCCATACCGACTGCTCCGCCCAAATAGAACGTGCCGGCAATGAACGTCAGCATGCGGGTTCTCTTCGGAAGATTCCACCAGAAACGCAGGAATCCGAAGGCAAGTATAAAAACGAGGGCGATGGCTGGAACGACCCATCCGAAGTGGAAAGCGCCAAGATTCTCGCCGCCCATCAAAGTCCGCATTGGCCCGATAAGTTTTTCGTGCACCGATGCCATTTCATCGAAGCTCATAAAAAGGAAACCGGCTGCCAGCACCGTCCAATGAAACGCGTAAGGTTCGCGACGGGTGAGTTTCAAAAATGAAATAAGCGCTAGAAGTGCGGATGAAACAACAAGGATCAGCGTGCCGAAATAAGACGGCACATTGAGTTCCTCATCAACACTAACGGCCTTGATCAGTTTCGAGATCACCACTGAACCGTAGTTCGTCAAATGATCAGCTATGAGGACCGCGAAGTTAGCGATGAGCAGCATCAACATCGACGCGACCAGTGCCGCTACAATATGCCCCGTCCTTAGATATATGGTTGAAATATCGCCCGAATCGCTTTCTGACGTCGCATCCGCATGGCCTGTATCAGCTGCGGGTCGCGACACGCCCGGGCGGCCGAAATAGCTCTTGAATAATCTTATCGTTTGCTCCATACCTTGTGATCTTCTCCTACTGTTTCATCTGCCTGACCGGCTTTATGCCGCTCTCTGCGGGTGATGCCGGCCGGGAAAGCGTACTTGGTCGATCATGATCACCCGCCTGATGCGGCTCAGGGCCATGACGGTTCCAAACATCAAGAACAGGGTCCTCATGGGCGGGCGTACTGACCCAAGGGCCGCCGGTTCCTTCATTCCGGAAATTACAAAGGCGACGAGACCTATCGCCGCTCCGAGCGCCAGGGCGAACAGTAATCGATCGCCGCTGGCCATGGTTCTTAAACACTCGTAAAGTGCCGCCAATATCAGAAAACAAAAAAGGAGTCCGCCCGGCAGGCCGATCTCGGCGGTGACGTGTGCAAATACGTTATGAACCGGATTCTGAAAAACCTGAGATACAAATATGCCCGTCTCGTCATATTTCGCCATGTGTGTCCGGTAGCCGTTCATTCCGACCCCCGTAAGCGGATTGTCCTGGATTATCAACACCGCGTTTTCCATGAGCGGCGTCCGGATCGAGGCCGCACCCTCGTCGTCGGCC
>JBBQGO010000144.1:0-6501 GCA_038323125.1 Pyrinomonadales bacterium | reverse complement strand
ATTCCATCAATGCTGAGATATCACGAGCGACGCCGAGGCGGATAAAGTACTCGCCCCACCCTGTGGCCGAAACAGCGCAGGTGTTGTTGTTTGCGTAGGTCCCGGCACCGATGATCGGCGAATCGCCGACGCGGCCCCACTTCTTGTTCATCATGCCACCCGTCGATGTGCCGGCCGCCAGGTTGCCGTCGCGATCGAGAGCTACTGCCCCGCCCGTACCCGATCTGTTTTCCGCAAGTTCCGACTCGGGAGTTCCGGTCAGGCTAACCTTATTCTTCTCTTCCGCCGAGGCTTTGTTTTTCTCTTGCTCGAGGATTTTCTTAAGCGCATCCTGTCGTTCGGGTATCAGGAAATACTTTTCGCTGACGAGTTCGAGCTTATGTTCCTTAGCGAAATTGTCTGCGCCATCGCCTGCCATCATGACGTGCGGCGACCGTTCCATAATTGCACGTGCTAGCGTGATCGGATTCTTGGCTCTTCGAGTGCCCGCGACGGCTCCCGCTGCGAGCGTTTTTCCATCCATGATCGACGCGTCAAGCTCGGCCCTGCCGTCTGAGGTCAATACGGCGCCCTTGCCCGCATTAAATAGCGGCGAGTCCTCGAGTATCCTGATCGCGATCTCGACGGCGTCAAGGCCCGGCCGCCCGTCCTGCAGCGCTTTGTACCCGGCGAGCAGCGCTTCCTCGAGTTTGGTCCTGTATTCCTTTTCTCTTTCGGGCTTCAGGGAACCCCGCTTTATAACACCCGCCCCGCCATGGATCATAAAACCCAGAAGTGGCTTTTGCGGAGATTGAAGCTGCTTGATCTCGGCATAGTTGCCTCTTTGGGCGAAAGCTGTGGAGGGAATCAACAGGGTGCATAAGACCAACAACGCGACGATCTGTTTTCTCATAAATCTTTCTCCTGCGGCCGCCTACGCCGACATCAAGTAATCTCGCACCATCTTCATATCTTCCCAAACTTCGCGTTTCTTGTGCGGATCGCGAAGCAGGTAGGCTGGATGGAAGGTCGGCATTACCTTGGTTCCAAGATATTCGTGAAACTGCCCGCGGAGCTTTGAGATGGGCACCTTGGTTTCGAGCAGGTTCTGGGCAGCGGTGGCCCCGAGTACAACGATCACCTTTGGCCGCACCACCGCGATCTCGCGAAAAAGGAAAGGTTTACAGACGGCGGCCTCGGCGGGCTCAGGTGCACGATTACCCGGCGGGCGGCATCGATTTATATTGCCGATAAAGACATCCTCGCGTCGCAACTGTATCCCCTCGATTATCTTGGTCAATAGCTGGCCGGCGCGTCCGACAAAGGGTTCGCCCTCTGCATCCTCGTTCGCACCCGGAGCTTCGCCGACAAACATCAGATCGGCCTGAAAGTTGCCAGTACTGTGAACAACCTGCGATCGGCCCGTATGGAGCGGGCATCGCACACAGTCACCGATATCATTGCGTATATCCTCGATCGTTTCGGAGGTAGTGCCTTCGAGCGGCGCAAGGATGGTTCTCGATACTTCAGGACTCGATATAGGCGGGGCGGCATTGGGAACGAGGGGCTTTCGCTTCGTCAGCGATGGCAGTCCGGCGAGACGAGAGACTTCGGGCGGCTTGACGTCCGCCGACTGGCTCTGCGGAAACTTGATATCGGGGATAACGGCCGCCGCGGGAGTATCCGCAGCGACGATTGCCGAGCGGTCAGATAACGTGACATTGATCGCATCGACACCCAGTTCGCCAAAATAGCGTACCTGCTCACGGACATCGAATATCAGTTCCTGCAGTTCTTCGTTCATCTACTCTTTTACTTTATTTTTTGCCTTCCTGAGTTTTACGACCTGGTTTAGGACGCGGTCTGCCATTTCGCGTTTTGCCATCAGCGGCAGTTCGGTCTTGCCTCCGGTACGGGTCAGGAGCGTAGCAATGTTGGTGTCCGTATTAAATCCTGCACCGGCTTTGGTAATGTCGTTGGCGACAACCATATCGAGTTCTTTCTTCTTCATCTTTGCCCGGGCATAACCGACGACGTCGTCCGTCTCCGCCGCAAATCCGATAACTAGCATCCCGTCGGGCCGCTTTCTGGAAACGTCCGCGAGGATATCCCGCGTCTTTTTCAGTTCGAGGATCATAAAGTCCCGCCCGTCCTTTTTGATCTTTCCGGCCTCGGCACCCGGAGCAAAATCCGCAACCGCGGCCGCCCCGACAAATATGGTGTGTTTCGGCAGGGCTTTCATGACGGCCGAATGCATTTCGCCGGCGGTTAAAGCTCTGGTGACCTGAATATCCGGCGGCGGGTCAACTGTGGTGACGCCAGCGATGACCGTGATCTCAGCACCTCTCGCCATCGCCGCCTCGGCAACAGCGAAACCCATCTTCCCTGAGGAATGATTGGAAATAAATCGAACCGGGTCGATCGCCTCGCGAGTGCCGCCGACTGTGATAAGGATCTTTTCCCCAAGTAGATCCTTGGCCCCATGTCCCGTGTCCAAGGCCGCAGGTTGCAGCGGGCCATTGGTCCTGAGTCCCGAGTCCAGAGTCCCGGATCCTTGACCCTCCTCTTGAGTTGAGACCTGGGATGTGACACCTGATGCGAGCATCTTTAACGCTTGTTCGACTATGTTCTCAACATCTTCGAGCTTGCCGGCTCCGATCGTTTTACACGCAAGTTCGCCTGCGACAGGATCCACGAAATGGACACCGTCTTTTTTGAGGCGTGCAACATTTCGCTTCGTCGCCGGTTTGTCCCACATCGTCGTGTTCATCGCCGGTGCGATCAGGACGGGAGCCGTTGAAGCGAGGTAGGTCGATGTTAAAAAATCGTCTGCGATGCCGTACGCAAATTTAGCAATGACATTCGCCGTCGCCGGAACGACCAGCAGCAGATCGATATTCTGAGAAAAATTGATATGAGCGATCGGATCAGGATTATCCCGGTCATAATCATCCACGATCACGTGCTTGTCAGTCAGAGCACGAAACGTCAGCGGCTGCACGAATTCAGTTGCGTGCTTTGTCATCGCCACCGAAACATCACACCCCACCTTTTGCAGAAGCCGTAAAACCTCAACAGCCTTATAAGCCGCGATGCCGCCGCTCACGCCTAAACCGATACGATAATTTGCCATAATCCAATTGATTTTAAATCATTTGCCGCGCTTATCAATGATAGAATGATTAACCAAAGATCCGTAGGCCAAAACTATGAAACTTTGCATAGCCTCACTCCCAAATTTAGGGCGCAACGAACAATATCTTTGGTGAGACAAGCTCGGCGTTGACTATCTACGTCGTTCAACTTTTAACTCAATCGCCAGAATGTCAATTCAAACCACTTCAACTAAAAGCATTTACAAAGGCAAGATCTTCGACATCCGCATTGACTCGATCCGCGATGGTGAAGTCGAGTACGATCGCGAGATCATCGATCATCGCGGCAGTGCGGTTATCGTCCCCGTTTACCAGGACGAGACGATCGGGTTGGTTCGACAATATAGGCACGCGGCCAAGGAATTCCTACTCGAGATCCCGGCCGGTTCGCTCGAGAATGGTGAGGAGCCCGAGATATGTGCCGCCCGGGAACTCGAAGAAGAGGTCGGGGTCACCGCTGATAAGATCGAAAAGATATCGGAGTTCTACGTCTCGCCCGGTTTTCTGACCGAAAAGATGTTTGTCTATCTGGCAACCGGCCTAACCCAAACGCAGCAGAACCTGGAGATCGACGAGATCATCGAACTAGAACGGATGAGCTTCCCCGAGGCATTCGAACTGATCCGCAATGGCGGCATCGAAGACGCGAAAACCATTATCGGCCTCATAATGGCAGGGGTTCGCTTCGGCATGAAACTTGAGACTTAAGATTTAAGACTAGAGACTTGAGACTTGAGACTTGAGACTTGAGACTTGAGACTTGAGACTTGGACATTGGGACTTGAAACAAACAACCAGAAACAAGAAACAAGAAACCTCCCCCTTCATCCTTTATCCGTCATCCTTCATCCTTCATCCTTGAAAAGAGGCTCCCGTGTTACCGAAGAGCCCCTTGTTAGAATTTCGAATTTCGAATATAGAATCCTAGAATTTAGAATGTTGAATCAGTTTTCCGTAGCGCTATTCACTGTTCCCTATCCACTATCCACTATTCACTATTCACTATTCACTATCCCTACGGTGCACCGTAGACAACGGCAGAGTTGGACCAGTATGACGTGTTCGTTTTGGCCACGGCCCGGACCTTGTACTCATAATACTGGCCCGGCACGACAGGTGCATCCGAAAACTGCTGTTTCCCCGTGAAAAGCAGGAACGCCCACGGAGCTGTGTCGCCCTCGCGACGCCATACTTCGTAGTTAACCGATCCGCTCGGGTTGTTGCCCCTGAACCTCAGCCGGTTGACACCGTTCGAAGTTCCCGAGGCCGCCAGGTCCGTTGGGTCCTGAGCGATTATCGGAGCCGCGTTCTTGCGATAGCTGAAACCGCAAATCTCGAAATCGCTCTTTGGGCTTTCGGCCGCGACCAGATAGTTCTTGATCGCCGATAGCCGCACGATCATCTCTTCCCGCTGCGTCAGCTTTACCGCATTTACCGATTGTTTGAGTGCCGTATTCTCAACGCTGCTCTCGATCACTGTTTCCAGTGACACGTTAAGCGGAGCGATGGTCGCTGCAAGATCGTCGGCCAGATCATCGGGAAGGCTTGTCACCTCATGCTCCGCGAGCCTCAATTCGACATTCTTGCTAAAATCCACCAGATCCGCATCGTTTAGTTCTCTATAGTTCATTTTTTTATTCTCCTTTTATTTGTATTATGCACAACGTTCGTTGCACAGTTACAAACGTTACCACCGGTGCAACGACTGTGTCAAGTAAAATATTTTGTTTCAGGGATAAGACGGGAAAGTTTTTAGAGTTTGTAGAGTCCGGGGAGTTTTGAGAAGTTGGGGAGTCTGGAAGAGTTGGGCGAGTTTAGGACTGGAGACCTGGGACCTGGGACGTGCGACGATTCATCCTTCATCCTTCATCCTTCATCCTTCATCCTTCTGCCTTTCCCCCTCTCTTGATCCGGCGACGGGGTGTGGGAGATGTCGCGCAACCGCTCACTGTACCGCTCTCGCTATTGTCCTATTACGAAAGATCGTAGGTAATCTGTTCAACGCTCGTCCGCGTCCGATTGAGACTTTTGGCGATTTCTCTTACAATCACAGAGCACCTCGACGGCCACCAAAACAAATGAGCACCGATCTTACGTTTCTCACAAACGAAGCCGAACGCAAATTTGCCACCCGGCTGCATAACCTTCTGCCTCGGTGCGACAGCTTCGATTGTTTGGTTGGATATTTCTATCTCAGCGGCTTTCACCTTATTCAAGAATCTCTTGAGCCATGCGGAAAGATCCGGATTTTGATTGGCCTTGAGACCGAACAACAGGTTTACGACGCCATATTGCAGGCACAACAAACCCTCAATCTAAGATCAACGTCGGATACGACAAAACAGTTCAACGATGTGATTCTTCATCAGCTTAAAACGGCTGAAGAAACCCTCGCTGTCGAATCTGGTATTGAAAAGCTGGTTCGCTGGTGTGGCGAGGGTAAGGTTCAGATCAGGGCTTACGACAGATCAAAGATACACGCCAAGCTTTACATCTTTTCCTTTGCGCAGGAGCAATTGGATAAAGGGCGAGTTATCACGGGTTCCAGCAATCTGTCCCAGTCTGGCCTCCAGGATAATCTTGAGTTTAATGTTGAGCTAAAAAATCGGTCGGATTACGATTTTGCGCACCAGAAATTCGAAGAGCTATGGAAAGATTCGGTTGAGGTTTCTCAGGATTTCGTTAGCGCGGTTGAGCAAAAGTCCCATTTGGCGCAGTTTTCGCCGCGAGATCTCTATCTCAAGCTTCTATACGAGTACTTCCAGAACGAACTGACCCAAATTCGGGAACTGGACGAAGTTTATTACCCCGAAGAATTTTTAAGGCTCCAGTATCAACACGACGCGGTTCTGACGGCCAAGCGGATACTCGAGGAACTTAATGGCGTATTTATCGCCGACGTCGTCGGCCTGGGCAAAACGTATATGGCCGCGATGCTCGCTCGTGAACTTGACGGCGGGATACTGGTTATTGCTCCGCCTGCTCTGATCGACGAAAAGAACCCCGGAGCATGGGGAAACGTGTTTCGCGATTTCGGAGTCAGACGATTCAAGACTTACTCGGTCGGACGATTGGACGAGATCTTAAAACTCGATCTGAAGAAGTTTCAGTATGTTTTCATTGATGAGGCTCATCGTTTCCGCAATGAGTTTAACGAAACCTATGCAAAGCTTCATCGGATTTGCAGAAACAAAAAGATCGTACTCGTAACGGCGACGCCATTTAATAATCATCCGTCCGATCTGTTGAGTCAGTTAAAGTTGTTCCAAAATTCGAGAAATAGCACGATCCCTAATCTGCCCAATCTCGATAACTTTTTCCGAAGGTTAAACTCGAATCTAAGAGGACTGCATCGTGTCAATGATCG
>JBBQGO010000143.1:0-6521 GCA_038323125.1 Pyrinomonadales bacterium | reverse complement strand
CAATACCCTGGGACACGACTTTCATCCCACGTTGGACCCGCCAGTCCGCCGGCAGGACCCAGTCTGACGGTACCCAAGCCGTCGGATTAAAAGTCTCGGTGCTTATTTTCTTTTCTAACTCGAGTTGATATGTTTCCAGGCCGCCGGTTTCCGTTTCGCCGTCGATATCATCCGGAACATTGACTGCCGTCCGCAATTCTTCAAATTCCAGAGCGTCGGGCCCGGGCCGGACATAAATAAAGTAGTAACCCTTTGTAAGATCTGGAATGACTGCCTCTCCGTTGGGCTGCAAGGCGACGACGCAATAGTTACCCGGGCGTGCGGACGCCCCAGAGCCCATACCCGCCTTATCGGGCTTAGCATAGTAAATCTCTCCACCTGATCTCAGGTTGGTGCCGATCTTGAGTTTATAAGTAATAGGTTTGAGATCCATGTCGAGAACATGGGCATTCTGAGGGCTGATCTTTACATCCGGGTTCTCAACCGTTTCAAACCCGTCTTTACTCGCCTCGACCTTATAAGTGCCAGGCTTTAGCTCATCGAAAATGACATTGCCGTCCTCATCCGCCGTTTGGACAGGCCTATCGATCTTGACCGTGCGCACCGCAGAACTAAGAGTAACCGTCGCTCCGGGTGTGGTCGTGATGGCGAGATTGCTTACCCTGACCCGGACAGTTTCGGTCTTGATCCTCACCCTTTCTGTCACTCTCCGAACGCCACCTGTCGCGGCCGGACGTCTGGTGCCTGCCGATGGCCGGGGATTCCTGACAGCCTTAACAAATGGCACTACCTCCTGCGCCGCTGCCGGTGACGCTGCGGGTAACCAGATCATCAACACGACTACAACGGCGAGAACTGCTTTATTCATACTGCACACATTTTATGATCTATTTTGCAAGGTCTTTTTTACCTGGCGAAATCAGGAATCTTGAGTCAGTGTCGACCTTTAGCCTACAGCTAACTTTATCAAAAAAAACGTTTCCGAATAATAAAAGTTCCGCGGAAACCGCAATTTAAGCGATCTCCGCGAAACTTCGGTTGCTTATCAAATTGTATCCGGCGACTAAAAATTATACTTCAACCCAAACTGTACGCGTCTGCCCGGTGTGATCGTATCCACCGCGCTCCCGAAACCGGGTGCTTCGAGGAACCTGACAGGGACACCAAAGTTATCACGGTTGATAAAGTTAAATATGTCGACACGGAACTGAAGATCATGGCCTTCAGTAATATGGAATCGACGAGAGATCGTCAGATCGAGATCCAGTAGATTGCCCGCCCGGAAACTATTACGGGGAACCGAACCGTCGCTGCCAAAGGCTGCGAGCATCGACGACGTATCGGCGGAGCTAAGCGTTAGCGGCCGTTGCCTGTCGCCCGTGAGCCGAATCCCCTGAGTATTGTTCAGACGGTCGGTAAGGTTGCCGTCAAGGTTGACATCATATATGGAATTGACCGTGAACGGCTGGCCTGTATTGAACTTGCCCGTACCCGCAAGTTCCCAATTGCCAAACAGATTTCTCACGATACCAGAATAACTGTTTAACCTTGGCAGGGAATACAGAAAGTTGTAAGTGAACCTATGCCGCACATCGAAATTAGCCGGCGCATATTCTCCCGCAAAGTTAGAGCTGTTCTGCGGCAGAGCGAACCCTCCCGCCAGGTCGAATACGTCGGAAACGTCGTCCTTGACGCTGCCATAAACATAGTTCATCTGATATTGGAAACTATTTCGCCATCGTCCGCGCAATCCAAGCTGAAGCGAGTTGTATTGAGAACGACCCGTAGACTCAAACTGACTGATCGGACCAATGGCAGGAATTGGCCGATCGGGATCGCCGGTGGTTCCAAGCACAACAGGTTGATTATTCTCGGCAAAAAATCCTAGTACGAAGGCTAAATAGTTCGGTCCCAGATTGGGGGTCGTAAATCGCAGTAGATTACGCCCTTTCGTGCCAACGTAAGCGGCCGACAAGAACGTGTTGCGGTAAACTTCTCTTTCTAGACCAATCGAATATTGGAAGGAGTTCGGTGTCTCGAGCGTACGTGTCGGATACGTTCCGCCGAATGGCGTACCGTTGAGAAATGGAAAGCTCCCAAAGATTGTATCGAGAAAAGTACCGCTTGGAATCGAGCCTGTTACGAATGCCGGATTCAGGGTATTCAGCGTGCCGGGGGCAATAATGGGGGTTCCGCCAATATTACCGTTGAGCGGATTGAACAATGAGAATTGAAGGACGCAAACTTCACCAACGCAAAATGGCAAATTGCCGCCACCGAAATTGATCGTTGTAAACCTCGGGAACAAGTTTCGAGACTGACTGACCACGGCACCAAGTATCTGGTCATAGTAAATACCAAATCCGCCTCGGATCACCGTTTTGTCGTCGATACCGGCTGCAAATCCCAAACGCGGCGCAAAGTTGTTGCGGTCCGCATCGAAGATCTTCGTTCGACCGTTGATAAAGTTGCTAAAGGCAGCCACGCGAGGCGGAAGCGATTGGCCCAATGCACTTTCGATCTTCCCATCGGCTTCAATTGGAACGGTGTTGTAGTCATAGCGAAGCCCGAACGACACGACGACCCTACGATTTACTCTCCATTCATCTTGGGCGAAAAAATTCAACTGGTTGTATTTAAGGCTTATCTCTGACGTTTCACCGGGAAGGATCAGACTTTGAAAGAACCCTGTGGTAGCCCCTGACGCGGCGAGGTCCAGCGGACTTGCCAAACCAACGCTGGAACAATCAGCGTTGAGACATCGACGACCGCCGTTGAACGTAACCAAGGGACGCGAGTTGCGGGGTAGATCGCTATCCAGCGTGATGCGTCGGATATCTGTTCCAAACGCGATACTATGCTTGCCGACCTGCCATCTAAGTGTGTCGGCTATCTGATAGGTGGCGTTCTCACGGTCCTGAGGAAAATTAAAAACGTCTACGCCGATCGGACTGAATCCAGCGATGAGGACTTGACCGATAGGACCCAATCCGAAAGGCCTTAAACTGCCCGTCGTGAAACCGGCGCTACCATATTGAGCAGGTGTGCCGGGAAGGGTGTTGTTGAACAAGACCGGAGCACTCAGTAGGAAACGTGTATCAGTTGAAGAACTGAAGCCAGTTACCGGCGAAAGAAAACCGCTGTCGTCAGGTAGTTCGTCAAATCGAAGCCGCGTGCGGCCATAAGAGAATCGAAATTCATTTGTTATAGAGTTGGTCCACGCCCCGCTCAGGAAGGTTGAGATATTATCCGTCCGGCTGATCGGGCGAATCGCGGAAAAGATTGCCCCTCCCACATCGGTCAGATCGCGTTCGTCACCGCTATAGTTGTAGCGAGCAGTGAATGTCTGCTGGTTTTGATTGATCTTAAATATATTCCAGTCGACCCTCCCGGAAAAAATGCGTCCTTTTGCGTCGGTGGACAGCGCGCGTGTATAGGTATTGCCGCCATAGACACCAGTCGGGTTATTAGCAAATGGGAACAGGCTAAATACCTCATCGCCGGCGATGGACGTCGGAAAGACCGGATCACCATCACCCGTCATTAGCCCCGTTGCCCCTGACCCGAACAACCCGCGCTGAGCAACGGTAGGAACAGCAAAGTTTCGTTCCCTGGTGCCATCTAGTTCCTGAGCCTCACCTGATAGAAAGAAAAACGCTTTGTTGCGGACGATCGGTCCTCCGACAGCAAATCCACCCTGGAATAATGTAAATTCATCTTCGTCTCCGGCAGTGTAGGAAACACGCCTCTGTCCGCCGTCAACCATCACCGGTATGCCGGTCGGCGTTCCATCAGACGTAAGATCGGTAACACGATTGCCGCTGGCATTATCAAAAAAATTGCGTGCGTTCAACCTCTCGCTATTTGCGAAGAAAAACAGTGACCCGTGAACGCCGTTACTGCCGGACCGCGAAACCGCGTTGACCTGCGCGCCAAGGTTGCGGCCAAATTCCGCCGGTGCCAACAGCGTTGTGATCTGGAATTCCTGAATAGACTCGATTGGCTGGGGCACAAGCGTAAAAAAGCCTTGCCGCCTGACACCGATATCCTCGTCGTTATTATCCGAGCCATCGATCGTAAAGTTGTTTGCACGGGAACGGAGCCCATTGATAGAAAACTGACCGGAAGTGCCGACCCCACCACCAACACCGGGACCCACAGAGTTACCGATAGCCTGAGGCGGAGGGTTGACACCGGGTACAAGGAAAGCGAGCTCGTCAAATGTACGGGTCAGCGTATTGCTGCCAAGCGGGAGGCCGGTGACTGAACGACGGTCGAAAATCCCAAAGCGGCGCGGATCCAGGCTGAGGCTTTCTCCCTCCATACCCTGTCGCGCCGGGCCAACGGCAGCTGGGGCCGGACCAACGTCGGCATCCGTCGGATCGTCCGGAACAGTTGGAGTAGGCGAGGTAACAGCACCCTCCGCCACGAGATCGAACGGATTTGGCTCTACCCAATAGTTCGCCATTGTGAACAGAACCTGTTGCTGGGTTTGGGTCACGTATCCCGTCGACGAAACCCGGATATCATAAGGGCCGGGGGGGAGAGACGTCTTAAGATAGGTGCCATTCGCATCCGTAATAGCTACCGCCTGCGTCCCGACATCCGTATTCCTTAAAACTACTGTAGCCCCCGCGATCGGTGCCCCCGTGGCTCTGTCCCTGACCAGGCCCTTGAAGCCCCCGCTCGTTGTTCCCTGGGCGGACACGCCTTGATCCAGAGCGGCGGTGAGCAGCAGCATTGCGGTCATCGCCAAAATAAAAACACCCGAGCCGGAACCGGCTCTAAGACTGTTAAAGTAATGAAAACGACCTATATTAGGATGTGAAAGCATTTGAAACCCTCCTAAGGTTCACTGCCCGGGCATTGAAGTGCCGAAAATGAATTATGCTACGATAGAACATCGCCTGAGCCGTCTCTCAAAACGGCAAGCCGACGGTGATTTAACGAAGATTCCACCGGCGGTCTGTCTTCCCGCGGTATTGATTTTCTCTCAAAAATCATACGAAAAAGGAACAAGTACGGACTTCGTTTTAAAGGAATAGAGCGGATGTAATATATTGGATATCAATGGCCTTTGTCAATCTGAAATTTAACCTAACAAAAGAAATATGCCTGCGTTGTTGAGGGCAAATTGGTGCTGCCGGTCGGGCAATCGGGCAAAGGGCCACAAAAACCAGTGAAACTGCAATACGCAGTCTCTATCCGCCTTTGTAGTACTATAGGCCGTACGATTGATGGGCCGGGAGAATAATGAATAACGAATCACGTTCGGCAGAATTGATAATGCAGCTCTACGACCTTCGCCGTGAAGCGACAATGCGAGATGCGCGTAACTGGTTTGTCGCGTACTTTCCATCCAGCGGACAGGACATCATGCAAGCGATGGTTAACCCGAAGACCAGCGGCTACTATCGGATGGTGGTCAGCTATTGGGACATGGCGGCGAGTTTTGTAAATCGCGGGGCTATCGACGAAGAGATGTTTCTCGAATCAAACGGCGAGGCCCTATCGGTCTTTGCAAAGATCGAACCTTTCGTCGAGGAAGTGCGCACTTTGCTAAACAATCCTAATTATGCCAAAAACCTAGAAAAGCTTGCGATGAAAAAACCCAATGCGAAAGAGGCAATGGCCGGCCGCCGGGAAATGCTCAAAAACATGAGCGAAGCACGGGCTGAGATGGCAGAGGACGCATACTCAAAATAGGCTAGCGGCTTTTTCGATGAAGATCACATCTGCAGAGTTTATAAAAAGCGCTTTCGAAAGGCGTCACTGGACGATAGACGGACGGCCCGAAATAGCCTTTCTCGGCCGTTCGAACGTTGGAAAGTCGTCTCTGATCAACTCGCTGCTGCTGCGAAAGGGCCTTGCACGCACCTCAAACACGCCCGGACGTACACAGAGCATTAATTTCTTTCTTATAAACGAGAAGTTTTATTTTGCGGACCTGCCGGGTTACGGCTATGCCAGGGTATCAAAGACAATGCGCGCGGATTGGGGAAAGATGGCCGAAGAGTATCTCGCCGAACGAACGGAGTTGGCATTGTGCATTCAGTTGATCGATTCGCGTCACGAGCCGACCCATCTGGATATCCAGCTAAATGAGTGGCTCATTCACCACGAAAAGCCGCATCTGATCGTCGCAACGAAGTCCGATAAACCAACCAAAAGAGATCTTCAAAAATCGATCGTTGCGGCCAGGAAGACATTGACCGGCGCAAAGATCATGACGTATTCGGCGCAGTCCGGTAGCGGCCGTGATGATCTGTGGTCGGAAATAAATAGCTATCTGAATAATTTTTCGAAACACTAGTTGATTTTCAG
The DNA here is from genome assembly GCA_038323125.1 of Pyrinomonadales bacterium. Classification (GTDB taxonomy): domain Bacteria; phylum Acidobacteriota; class Blastocatellia; order Pyrinomonadales; family Pyrinomonadaceae; genus OLB17. The sequence goes on along the minus strand of JBBQGO010000143.1, from coordinate 197 downwards.
CACCGAATTCTGTAATAATTAATTTTCCCTTTAGTTCTGGGGTTTCTTGAAGCTGTTTCGGCTTGTTTCATTGGTATTACTACATACAATCCATACGATCGTTTCCGCTTATAATTTCTAATCAAGCCTTTAATACGTGTCAGCGCGCGAGAAAAATTGTTGATCCCCTCGCACAATCTTGAAAAGCTTACGACTAC
>JBBQGO010000142.1:0-6526 GCA_038323125.1 Pyrinomonadales bacterium | reverse complement strand
ACCATCCAGTCGATGCGAAACCTGGCCCGTTGTTACATGGCCCAGGGTAAATTTAAGGCCGCGATCGAAAAGGCCCGAGAAACGGTCGATATGTCGGCACAGATCGGCGACAAGCATTACTCGAACATGGCCGGCCTCGTACTCGCCGAAAGCTACCTGTATCAGGGCGGCCTGGAGGAGTGCGAAACGTCGCTTCGCGTCGTCGAACAGAACGACCCGTCGGCGGATTTCTTTGTCCTCGGCAATATCCAGCGCATACGGGCGCTTGCGGCACTCGAAGAGGAGGATAAGGAACTCGCTATCCACCATTTTAGCCGGAGTCTGACGATCTTTGAGGCGGCTGAAGACCTGTACCACACCGGGCTGCTGCACTACTTGTTGGGTACAAATCTCGATCCGAGAAATTCGGCACGGGCGAAGCGGCATCTGACATCCGCCGCCGATATATTTAGAAAACTGGGCGTTAAGGCCTACGTCGAGGCAACGGCCGATGAACTAAAGCTGCTTGAGGGCCGGGCCTCCTCAGCTGCACCCTACGGCCGAACCGAAAAGCGGACGAACTCTGTCGTTTCCCAGTTATTGACGGTCCGGCTGGCTGAGGCCACCGCGTCGCGCGAACTGCTGTTTCGAGAGCTGGTTGCCGTGCTGCAGCAGGAAAGCAACGCGCGGAAGATAGTCATTGCCGAGTTCAACGAAAATAAACGTCTGGCTCCGTTTATCACGCACGGCTATTCGATGCAGGAGAGCAACGAGCTGGCGGCCAAACTGAAGGACGCACTGGACCGCAAGGACGAGAAGACCTTTGCCCGGACACGCAACATATCATTATTTTATCTGCACGGTTCACCAGCTCCGCCCGCCTATCTATTGATCAATCCGCAGTCGGGAGCGGTGTTAAATGACGACAGTTCCCTCGCACCGCTGCTAAGGGTAGTCGAACTCGGGATGGATGTCATCGCACTTCGGGAAAAAGACAAATCGCAGCCCACCGAACGCGAGACCAGCCCGTACACCTCAAACAGCCTTATGCCGGGCTTTATCCATTCGTCGCCCGCGATGACCTCACTCGTCGAAGAGGTATACAAGATCCGCTCGTCCGATGTGACGGTACTCGTGACTGGCGATTCGGGGACTGGTAAGGAGCTGGTATCCAGGGCAATTCACACGCTTTCAAACCGCAAAGACAAGATATTTGTTCCATTTAACTGTACAGCCGTACCCAAAGAACTGGCCGAGGGGCACTTGTTTGGCTACCGCAAGGGAGCTTTTACCGGAGCCGTGGCCGATTCGCCCGGAACCATCCGTACGGCCGACGGCGGCACGCTGTTTCTCGATGAGATCGGCGACCTTCCGCTCGATGTTCAACCCAAGCTGCTTCGGTTTTTACAGGAGGGCGAGATACAGCCGCTTGGCGAAAAGAAACCGCTCAAGGTCGACGTGCGCATCATCGCCGCGACCAATATGCCGCTCGAGGACAAGGTCGCCGACGGAACGTTCCGCGAGGACCTCTACTACCGCCTCAATGTAATTCGCCTTCGGGTTCCGCCGTTACGCGAACGTCGGTCAGAGATACCGCCGATCGTTAATTATTACGTCAATCATTACTCGGCACGGTTCAATAAGCACAACATTACCTTCACGCCGCAAACTGTTGATATGCTGATGGTCTGCAACTGGGAGGGTAATGTCCGACAGCTCTGTAACGAGATCCAGCGTGTCATCGCACGTGCCGTCGACAACGAAGTGATAACACCCGACCACCTTTCGCCCGAACTTAAACGAAGCTCACAGCCGCTGACACCTTTTGATATGGATCCAAACGTACGCCCTATAGCCACCTACGACGGCGTTTTTTCCCCGTTCGCCAACATTGACTCAGGCGGCACCCTCGATGAGGCCGTTACCGAACTCGAGATGCAGCTTATAAAAGCCTCGCTCGCCCGGCATAATTGGAATATTTCACGCGTTGCCAACGAACTGGGACTGACGCGGCGCGGGCTGTATCTGAAGTTGGCACGGTATGGGATCGAAAAGGCGGCATAGCAAAGGGCGGCGTTGGGTGCTTGGAAGGTATAGAGGAAACGCGTGAACGCGTCACTCTAACCCCGAGATCTCGTTCAATTCGTTGATGATCGGCGGCAACACCTTCAATACCTGATCGACTTCTTCGTCACTATTGAAACGCCCCAGAGAAAACCTGATCGCTCCCATCGCTCTTGAGTAGGGAATGTTCATTGCCTGCAGGACGGGTGACGCAGTGTGGTCGGCAGAATTACACGCGGAACCGGTCGAGACGCATATGCCGAGAGCGTCGAGGCGTGCGAGGATCATTTCTCCATTAGTATTTTCAAACGAGATGTTCGAGGTATTCGGCAGGCGTTTGGCCGGGTCGCTTGTGCCGTTGAGGTGTGAGTTAGGGATCGTAGCTAGGATCCCGTTTTCCAGTCGGTCGCACATCTTCCCGACGGTTTGCATCGGCGAAAGGTCTCTGACGATGTCAGCAGCAGCGCCTAAACCGGCGATTTGATGGACAGCCTCGGTGCCGGCTCGCCTGCCGCTCTCCTGTCCGCCTCCGATCATGATCGATGGCAATTTAACGCCGTTGCGGATATAAAGGGCGCCGATGCCCTTGGGGCCGTGGAACTTATGGGCAGAGATCGAAACCAGGTCGATACTGGTATTTTTCAGATCGATGGGAACCTTGCCGACAGCATTTACGGCGTCTACGTGGAAGAGGGCATCGGAATGTTTTTTCACGATCTCGCCGATCTCATCAACGGGAAACAAGATCCCCGTTTCGTTATTCGCGAGCATAATTGAAACAACTGCGGTATCTTTGGACAAAGAAGCCCGCAGTTGATCGAGGTCTAATGCCCCGTCTTTATCAACGTCGAGCCAGGTTACGTGTCCCCCGCGTCGCTCAAGCCTTTCGCAAAGCTTGTGGACGGCCTCGTGCTCGACACGTGTAGTGACGATATGACCCTTTCCCTGATGCAATTCGAGAGCACCCAGGATCGCCCAGTTATCGCTTTCGGTGCCGCACGACGTGAAAACGATCTCATCGGGCGAATCTGCTGCCAACAGTTCCGCTACGCTCTCGCGAGCAGCCCGCACGGCGCTTCTGGGCGCCTGCCCCAGATCGCTGGCCGACGACGGGTTGCCGAATGAGGCAGTCAGGAACGGCCGCATCGCATCAAAAACAGCAGGGGCGACGGGTGTGGTTGCGTTGTTATCAAAATAGATCATATCCGTGAGGGCTAAACGGGACGCCGTCAATTTACCATTTAGAGTTTACCAATTACAATTACGATTAACTTGAACGCTATCCTCACAATTACAGATCCAACCGGACGTACCTGGCAAGTCCCCCTCGACCGCATCAAGCCCTGTTCCATTGGCCGGGCCAAGGAAAGCGATGTCGTCCTCAATGATCGACGTGTGTCGCGTAAACATGCTTTTGTGTTTGGCGACGGATCGGGATATAAGATCGTCGACGGCTATGTAGAGGGCGGGCAGTTGCTGCGAAGCGTAAATCACGTGTTTGTTAACGGGACAATGCAGCTCGAACACCGTCTAACCGACGGCGATGTGATCGTGATAGGCGAAAGCCGGCTCGAGTTTCGGATTATTCCGACCGCCTCGAGGACGAGCGTGACCACACAGCCGCTCATCGAAACTTCAAACAGCGTCAGCTTTGACGACGCCCCGATGGGGCATACGCAGGTTCAGATCTCGGTAAACGAGCTCATTGGGCGAAGCTCGAACATGTCGGTCGAGTCTCCAGTGGCAACACCGGACGAGATCAAGGACCTGAGGCGTAAGGCCAAGATCCTGGAACTGCTGTTTGAGATGAGCAAGACGTTGGGCACTGTTTTTGAGCTGGCAGAAATATTTGAAAAAGCGACCGACCTGATCTTTCGCGGCACTCCCGCGGACCGGGTGGTCGCGTTGCTGACCTATGAACCCGGGGAGGGAAGCGGTGTCGAGAACGAGCTCTACCAGATCGGGGCAAAAACCCGTGAGGCGAGCCTTTCTAAGATAACCGACAGGCTCACGATCAGCCGTACGATCACCAAAAAGGTGATGACGGACCGCGTTGCAATACTGTCGCAGGACGCAAAGACCGACGAGCAGTTTCATGGGGCCGAGTCGATCGTGTCTCAAGGTGTTAGATCGACAATATGCGCGCCGCTGGTCACCCAATCGAGCGTTCACGGCGTCATTTATGCCGACAGGCTCGATCCGTTTGCAGCATTTTCGCCCGACCACCTCGAGCTGATCAGTGCAGTGGCTGCTCAAACCGCCGTAACGGTCGAAACCGTAAAGGCCCATAAACGCCTCGCCCGCGAAGAGGTGGCGAGAGCGAATTACAGTCGCTTTATGCCCGAGTATGTCGTTCAGCAGCTACTCGAAAATCCTGATTCGTTCCGTCTCGGCGGGGCCAATCAGATGATCACAGTGCTGTTCGCGGACATCCGGGGATTTACATCCTTCTCCGAAAATGAGAATCCAGAAAAGGTCGTCGGTCTCCTGAATCACTACTTTACGGCGATGACCGAAATAATCTTTGAGCACGGAGGAACGTTGGACAAGTACATCGGCGACGAGTTGATGGCCCTGTTCGGTGCCCCGACCGCGACGCCTGACGATGCCCAAAATGCCGTGCGGGCGGCGGCCGCAATGCAGAACAGGATCGTGTCGCTCAACGAAGAGCTTCTCGCTCAGGGATATTGGAAAGTAGCCGTCGGTATGGGCCTGCATACGGGGGAGGCAACCATCGGTTATATCGGTTCCGACAAGCGATCGGAATATACCGCCATAGGGGACACGGTCAATCTCGCCTCACGCCTTCAGTCAAACGCCAGGAACGGCCAGATATTGATCAGCGACGCAACAGCCCGTGCAGCTGGCGACATCTTTCCGATGACGAAACAGAATCCGCTAACGGTCAAGAACCGTAAGAAGCCGGTCGAACTGTTCGAAGTCAAATGGGATGGAAATGTCTTGGAAAGTGATGAGGTTTAGAATTATAATTCTGTGTTATAAGCGGGTCAGTACGCGGTTATGTTAACGTCTCTCAAAAAACTCGTTACCGATTCGATGGCGATCGACATCGGCACTGCCAGTACGATCATCGCAGTTAAAGGCCGCGGCGTGGTGGTGGATGAACCTTCGCTGGTTGCGATAAACGAGCTTACCGAAGAGATCGTTTCTTTTGGCCAGGAAGCAGCGGAGATGACCGGCCGCGAGGGCCGTGATGTTCTAGTCCGGGCACCGCTTACCGGCGGCGTGGTAGGTGATTTTGAGCGCACTAAAAAGATGCTGGCCCATTTTGTAAAAAAGGCCAAAACTGGCGGTTCAAACATCTCGCTGCAGGCGGTTATGAGCATGGTCTCGGACGTCACCCACGTTGAGCAGCGCGCCCTGATAAATGCTGCGGACGAGGCGGGCATCGGAAAGGTTTTTATGATGGAAGAAGGGCTGGCGGCCGCATTCGGTGCCGGTGTGCTGCCGACCGACAAACGAGCGACCGCGATCGTCGACATCGGTGCAGGAACGACCAATATAGCGATCGTCGCCAAAGGTTCGATCGTCCACTCCACCTCGGAACGCTACGGCAGCCACTCGATCAACGAGAGTCTCGCCACGCATCTTCGCCGTCACCGCGGGCTCCAGGTGGGTGAAGAGACCACCGAGATGTTAAAAACCACTTTTGCCTCGGCTTTTTTGCCCGAAGATATCTCAAAATCGATCGAGGTCCGCGGCCGGGACGTCCAGACCGGCAGCCCTGGTGCCGTCCAGATCACATCCGGCGAAGTCTATCCGATCGTTGAGGGCATAGTCCGGCGCATCGCGCTTCGCGTCAAGGATACGCTCACCGAGCTGCGGCCCGAGGTCGCGGCCGACATCTACGACCGCGGGGTAATACTCACCGGCGGCGGGTCGCTGCTTGAGGGTATCGATCAGTATATGCGGTCCTTTATCAATCTTCCGGTGACCATTGCCGATGAGCCCCGCTATGCGACCGTTAACGGCCTCGTCAAGATGTTTGACGATGAAAAGCTGCTCGAACGCGTCTCGCGAAACGAGCTTGGCGTTCTGCAAAATGCCGAGATCCCCTTCGAAGCCTGATCGTCGATCCAACGTTTCCCTTCCCGTCAGATCGCTTTGCCACTATGCTATTCTTTAAGCATCGGTCTCTCCTGTTCGGCCCTGATGAGTAGGCGAATAATTGCATAGGTAAAGATGCAGATCTCTGAGTACATTCCGACCATAGGCACGCTGAGAAATGTCGTAGACATTGTTCTTGTCTTCATAATCGTCTATGTCGTCCTAAAGCTGCTTCGCGGTACGCGCGCGGTCCCGACCGTGGTCGGAATGGTCATCCTCGCCTTGCTCTATTGGGTCGCGGCCGCGCAGGAGCTTTGGACCCTGGAATTCGTGCTCCGGTATGCAGTTGCCTTTATCGGAATAGCGATCATTGTTCTTTTTCAGTCCGAGATACGTCAGGCCCTGATCTTTTTTG
>JBBQGO010000141.1:0-6600 GCA_038323125.1 Pyrinomonadales bacterium | reverse complement strand
TTCGCGGATGGGTGAAGAGCTGGTCAACACCCATGAAAAGCGCACTCCGGCGGACTTTGAGGCTTTCTACGAGCCATACGGCCGTTGGTTCCACGCCCGGCATTTACCGACGCCGGACGGCGGTATTACCATGTTTGCGCTTGATATCACCGAGCGTAAACAGGCGGAACAGCTTGTTCTGCGGCGTGCTCATGAGCTTGCGGTCCTATACGGGTTCTCTGACAGCCTCAACCGGGCCGCATCGCTCGCCGATGTTTACGACTCCGCGCTCAACACGATCACCAGTGCTCTCGACTGCCACAGAGCGTCCATTCTGCTTTTCGACGAGCAGGGTGTCATGAGCTTTGTCGCTTCACGCGCTTTGAGTGAGGACTACAAAATCGCGGTGAACGGGCACAGCCCATGGACACAGGATCACAAGGACGCGCGGCCCATAGGTATCGAAAACATACAGGATTCCGACGTAGAATCTGATCTTAAGTCCGTGATCAGCGGCGAAGGGATCGTGGCTCTTGGCTTTATTCCGTTGATCGCAAATGAACGGCTGATCGGAAAGTTCATGGTCTACTATAACGAACCGCATGCTTTCTCAGATGCCGAGTTCGAGATCGGAATGACTGTCGGGTACCAGATAGCCGCCGGTGTCGAAAGAAAACGGACCGAAGAGTCGCTCCGGGAAAACGAAGAGCGTCTGCGGCTGGCCACGCAGACTGGCAAGGTGGGCGTTTGGGACTGGGATGTCAAGTCCAATTTTGTTGCTTGGACCGAATCCCTTTATAAGATGCATGGACTGGCTCCCGGGGATTTCGACGGAACGGTTGAGGCCTTTGCCGGATACGTACATCCTGACGACCGCGAATTCGTTAATGAACGCATCGCGATGGCTATGTCCGGCGAATCGAATTACGACATCGAATTTCGAGTTTTGAAGCCTGACGGCGGGACCAATTGGCTTTTTACAAATGCGAGAGTTTTGCGCGATGCCTCGGGGCCGTACCGGATGATCGGAGCGACAGTCGACATCACCGAACGCAAGATCGCAGAGCAGGAGTGCGCAACGCTGGCGGCGATCGTCGATTCGTCGGGTGATGCGATCGTCAGTAAGGACCTCAACGGGATCATAACGAGCTGGAACGGCGGTGCCGAACGGCTGTTTGGGTACACGTCAGAGGAGGTGATAGGCAAACCAGTTACAATGCTTATGCCCGCCGACAGGACCGAAGAGGAACTGAGGATATTGGAGAGGGTTCGACGCGGCGAGCATACCGATCACTACGAAACGATCCGCATTCATAAAGACGGAACACCGCTCGAGATTTCGCTTTCGATCTCACCCATCACAGATGCCAGCGGACGCATCCTGGGTGCATCAAAGATCGCCCGCGACATCACAGAGCGCAGGCAAACAGAGGCTGCCCTGCGTGACCGCGAGATCATGCAGCGGATAGTCGATGCGCAGGAGGCGGAGCGGCACAGAATAGCCCGCGACCTGCACGACCACCTCGGGCAGCAGCTGACCGCACTTAGGCTAAAGCTGGAATCGCTAAAATCGCAGTGCATCGACAACGAGGAGCTAACACGGGATGTGGATGAAACACAGCGGCTGGCGTCGCAGATCGATGTTGATATCAATTATCTTGCATGGGAGCTAAGGCCGACAGAGCTCGATCAGCTCGGGTTGCGTGATGCTCTCGGCAGCTTTGTTCGCGAGTGGTCCTCGACTTACGGTATCGAGGCCGAATTCCATGCGAAGGCGGACGACGCCGGACGGCTCCACCCCGATCTGGAAACAAATCTCTACCGCATCGTTCAGGAAGGTTTGAATAACATACTCAAGCATGCCGGGGCGACGAGCGTCAGCGTTCTGCTCGAAGAGCGGGAAGACCGTATAGTGCTGATCATCGAAGACAACGGCGAGGGCTTCGATCCGGAGGTGCGGCATCGGAACGGTAAGGCGGGCAAAGGCCTCGGCCTTGTGGGTATGCGCGAGCGAGCCGCCATGCTCGGTGGTTCGATGGAGATAGAGAGCCGCCCCGGCGGAGGAACGACAATCTATGCACGCGTGCCGCTCCGCCCGGCCGAATCCAACCGCGATACTCTGGAGATCCCCGAAGCATAACCCACGCTTTTTACCGGACCCAATGGATGGCTCGGCTATACAGAATATCGGATGATGACATTTGAAAAAAAGCCATCACAAGCCAAACTTATTCCACGATTGCGATTACTTTACTGAGAAGGTTCCGTCATCGGCGATCTTTGGTGAGTTTGCACCAAAATCGGTTGTTGATAGGTTGCGAACTATGCGGATGGCTTGTCCGGAACTGTCCAGAACCGGCATTCCACGGCCTTCGAGCTTTACCGCATTGATCTTTCCGCTAATGAATCTTCCCTCGGCGTCGATCTTGACCTCCAATACCATGGACAAGGCAGTTTCGCCCGCAAGCTGGAACCAGCCGTAGGTTGCAAAATTACCAAGCGAATAGGCGATCAGCCGGTCTTTGTAGATCTCCATTCCACGCATTACGTGGGGGCCGTGGCCCAGTACAAGATCGGCTCCCGCGTCGATCACCGTGCGTGAGAACATCGGCAGATTGCCGCGCGACTCGCCCGCGAACATCTCAGTTCGCTGCGGCACGTTCTGCGAACCCGTTCCCTCGGCACCGCCATGAAATGAAACTACAACAAGATCGGCCTGCTTGTCCGCCGCGGCTACAAGCTGACGTGCAGAGGTGAGGTCGTTAACGTTGGGGGTGATCATGTTATGAGCAAATCCAATGAATGCGACCCGTTTGCCCTTCACATTTGCGATCGTGGTCGAATATTGCCCGCGATCACTGCCAGCGTGTTTAATGCCCAGGGTGTCAAGCGTCGCCCGCGTGTCCATTCGCCCCTTATCGCCAAAGTCGCCCGCGTGATTATTCGCCAGGCTCAATACGTCAAAGCCTGCCTCCTTAAGATGTTTTCCGTAGCGGGTCGGCATGCGAAACGCAAAACAGCGTGTCGAACCGGGCCTGCATTTAGACGAAGCCCCTCCATCGGTCAATGGGCCTTCCAGGTTGCCAAAAGCGATGTCGGCGGCTGAGAGTATCGGGGTCACTTCCTTGAGTAGGTCAGCACCGTCGTTAGGAGGCATACGCGAATCGTTTGGGAACGGCGAGCCGAGCATGATGTCACCCACGGCGGCGATCGTGATCGGGCCAGTATCCTCAGGTGTCGGTTGTACGGCTAAACGGTCGCCGGACAAGGTCTCTTCGCTCTTAACGGTCTTAGGTTGGCATGCGACGAGGATCGCGATCCCCATAAACAACATAACAGGCAATATTACTTTCACTCGAAGCAGCATATAAGTGTAAACGAAAAATAGAGGATAATATCCTAAGAGCTCGCAGGGGCCAGTTTTTCAGAAACCTCGGGTTCGCTTGCGTCTGAGATCTCGTCTGTTTTCGCTGTCAGTGACCTATCCACGAGACTTTTTTGTTCAAGCTCGTGGATAGCGTAGGACCCGGTCGCGGGAGACGCGGATGCGGATCGTCCGATATAACGCAGGGACATTTCATCTCGTTTGATATCACGAAGACGGTGCTCGACAAATGTCCATCCTCCCATATTCTGAGGTTCTTCTTGCGTCCAAAATAGCTCCGTTGCTTTGGGATATTTCTCCAATATCTTCTTTATCGCCTCCGCCGGAAACGGGTAGAACTGTTCGAGCCGCACAACCGCCACATCGGCACTGCTGCCATCCTCACGGGCCGCGTTAAGATCATAGTAGACCTTTCCGCTGCAGATCACGATACGTTTGATCTGTGAAGCCTCCGTAACTCGCAAATCGTCTATCACGGGCTGAAAACCACCTGATTCGAGATCGCCGATGGATGAGGCTGCGGCCGGGAGACGCAAAAGGCTTTTTGGCGTCATAACGATCAACGGGCGCCCCGCCTCTTGTTTGACCTGCCGCCTTAGCAAGTGAAAATACTGGGCCGGCGTGGTCGGGTAACAGACCTGCATATTGTTTTCGGCACAGAGCTGCAGATAACGCTCAAGCCGTGCGGACGAATGCTCGGGGCCCTGGCCTTCATAGCCGTGCGGGAGCAGCAAAACAAGGCGGCACGTCTGCTTCCACTTGTCCTCTGAGGATGAAAGGTACTGGTCGATCACGATCTGAGCCCCATTCGAGAAGTCGCCGAACTGGGCTTCCCACGCGACGAGCTGGCTGCTGGATATGATCGAGTAGCCATATTCAAATCCGACCACGGCATACTCTGACAGGGAACTGTCAAAGATATAGGCACGGGCCTGCGGATTCGACTCGTTGCGAAGCTCGTTGAGCGGAGCCCAGCGGTCGCCTGTCATAGTGTCGTACATCGATGCGTGGCGTTGAGAAAAAGTACCGCGGCCCGAGTCCTGCCCGCTAAAGCGAACCGGAATACCGTCGAGCACCAGTGAACCTATCGATAACGCCTCGGCGAAGGCCCAGTCCATCGGCACCTCACCGGTTCCCATCTTCGCACGGCGAGCCAGCTGGCCCACCATTTTCGGATTGATATTAAAACCTTCCGGAACGAGCGAGATCTTCTCGGAGACCTGCTTTAGAACGTCGGCAGCAACGCCCGTCTCGAGCACGGCCGACCCGTCATCGTCGGCCGGAGCCACCGGGAACGCGGCCTTTGCCGGCTTTTTAGCCGCGACCTCTTTGGCCCGTGCCAGTATGCCCTCATATTTTTCGACCACGCTGTCGGTCATGGCGGTCAGATCGCCTTCGGTAATAACGCCTTCGCGTATCAACTGTTGTGCGTAGAGGTGACGAGTACCCGGGTGGGCCTTAACGCGTGCGTACATTACAGGCTGGGTATAGCTCGGCTCATCCCCCTCGTTATGGCCCAGACGGCGAAAGCCGACGAGATCGAGCACGACATCCTTATCAAATTCGCTGCGATAGTCCAGAGCTATCTGTACGACCCGATAAGCAGCTTCGGGGTCGTCACCGTTGATGTGAAAGACCGGTGACTGGGTGATATGGGCGGCATCGGTAGAGTAGATCGAGCTGCGACCGAGGCCAGGCGATGTTGTAAAACCGATCTGGTTGTTGACTACAAGGTGAATAGTGCCGCCGGTACGATAGCCCGGAAGGCCGGCTAGTTGAAGCGTCTCCATTACAACGCCTTGCCCTGCAAACGCCGCGTCGCCGTGCAAAAGCAGCGGCAGGATGTGGTCATAGGTCTCGCGGCGTTCCATGCCCTGGCCGTCACGCAGCTCATCCTGACGGGCGCGTGCCATGCCCTCGACCACGGGGTTTACCGCCTCGAGATGGCTCGGGTTCGACGAAAGCTGTATCCGCAGCTCGCGCCCTGCCTTCGTCTTACGCAGGCCCACGGCACCCTGGTGATACTTCACGTCACCTTCGTCGGCCGGGAAATCCGGGTGTGACGTGCCTTCGAACACTGTGAAGATACGCTCGGCCATCGCTCCCGTTTCGGGGTCTCCGATGATGTTTGAAAGTACATTGAGCCGCCCGCGGTGGGCCATTCCCATAAAGATCTCATCAACGCCGCGCGCCGACGCTCCCTCAATCAATTGGTCGAGCATCGGGATCACAGTTTCGCAGCCCTCAAGCGAGAATCGCTTTTGGCCAAGATACTTTTTGTGCAGGAACTGCTCAAATTGCTCGGCCTCGATCAGTTTTTGCAGCAGCTCTTTTTTGATGTCGGCAGACAGCGGCTGCGTGTCGACAAACTGTTCGCGGACACGGGCACGCATCCATGTCTTTTGTTCGCGGCTCTGGATGTGACGATATTCGATACCGACCTTTCCGCAGTACGCCTTGCGCAGTATCTCAAGCACACGCCGGAGCGTGGCGATCGTTTCGCCGTGCAGCCCGCCCGTTATAAAGTCGCGGTCGAGGTCCCAGATGGTGAGGCCAAAGTTTTCGAGATCCAGTTCGGACGCATGGTGCGTCGTCATCTTTAGCGGATCGATATCGGCGAGCAAGTGGCCGCGAATGCGATAGGCATCGATCAACTGCAGGACATGTGCCTGTTTTTCGGCCTGTTCACGATCACCGCCAAAGAGCTGAGGGTTGTAGTCCTCGGCCCATCTAAGAGGCGGGTAGAGGATCTCCAGGGCGTCGAAAATGCCATCGTAGAATTGGTGCTGGCCCTTTAGATATTCGTGTAAGCGGGCGAGAAACATACCGCTCTCGGCCCCCTGGATCACACGATGGTCGTACGTGCTGGTAATGGTCAGCGTCTTGCTGATACCCATCTGCGAAAGCGCAGCCGAGGTCATCGCCTGGTACTCGGGCGGATACTCGATCGCACCCGTGGCGATGATCGCACTCTGGCCCGACATAAGGCGAGGGTTGGAGGCGACAGTGCCGATGGTGCCCGGGTTGGTGAGCGAGATGGTTGTACCCTGAAAATCCGCGATCTCGAGCTTGCCGTCGCGTGCTTTCTTTACCTGCTCATTATAAGCATCGAAAAACTCGACGAAGCTCATGCCCTCACAGCCCTTGATGTTTGGCACGAGCAGATTGCGTGAACCGTCTTTTTTCTCGATATCGATAGCGATGCCCAGATTGATCTTTTCGTGTTCGAGCCGTGA
>JBBQGO010000140.1:0-6616 GCA_038323125.1 Pyrinomonadales bacterium | reverse complement strand
GGTCCGTTATAGCCTGGACCACCTGCGGTATCGTCCCGTCAACCATCGGCGACAGGCTGTTGAACGCGTCCTTTAGCGCGAGCGGTATGACAAGCTCATTCACTAGCGGGCTGCCGAGCCGTGATATTTGCTGAAATGGACCTGAGAGATCTTGTGTACCACCGTTGTTGATCACCCGTACCGCCCGGCGGCTCGACGTTGCCCATACACCTACGACCGCTCCAGCTGCCGTCGGCCCCGACGGCACCTTACGCGTGCGCGTGAGGTCCTGTATCGGAACTTCGATAGCGATGGAACTAACATTGTAGTTCTTCGTCGTGTCGATGCCGCCCACCACGCCGATCGACCGCAGGTTCAGAGCGTCGAAAATGCCCCCAAGGTCGATATAGAAATATTCGTCACGAGTACCGGCAAAAACCTTTCCGCCTCTGATCAGGTTGTAGACGGCAGGCTGGCCGAGATTTGCTTCGTAATTAGGCGTAACACGAGGACCGATATTTGTGGGCGGTGTTTTGATCCCACTGGCGAGCAGCTCGCCAGTCTTGCCCGTGCGGTCCGTCGTCATATCTATGCGACGCACCGTATATGTCTGCGGCATATTATAGTCGGGGTCGTTCAGGTTGCTTATGACGCCGTTCTCGTTTACGGCCGAATGGCCCAGAACGGTGTCTCCGTTTACCGTCTGCGTAGTGAATTGAAACTGATACTTGATGTCCTCAATGCCGTCACCCGTATTGTCGATCTTGATCTCATAAAGCACAGTGTCGTCAAAGCGAAAAAACTGCGGCCCTGCCGACGGTTCCTGCAGCGGTATGTAATTAGCGATAAGCGTTACAAAGCCCTCACGGCCGGGTTCGACGCTGCGAAACGCATACGTGTCCGTATTGTCGGCAAATCTGTCCATGCTGATGAGCGGAGCTTCGGCATGACTCGACGCAAGGATGGGCAATGCTGCCATCGTAAGAATGAGTGCGAAACCCGTTAGGCTTCGGCCGATTGTTCTGATCTGTCTATTCATATTAATCCCCTTGATATGTTTATGGGAGTTCCACACCGCTGCTGGCCTCAGCCATAACATTGCCGGCGCGGCACACCCGACGTGTAGGCTGGTGAGTATCGAAACCAGCCCCGATATATCGCCAATTTCTCCAAAAGGCTGATATGTTACACCTGTCGAACTCAGGCTTGCACGAGCTGATTTGCCCCGTGACTCCGTAAAACGGTATGCCGTTAACGGTTGTTAAGCCGGTAATAAGCATCAAAAAAAGGCAGAGCCATCAAACGGCTACGCCTCACATAAAAGCTCTAATTAGTTCCCCCTTGTACGGACAATTGCCATACTGGCAAATTTGTATAAATAATAGCCGCCTAAAGACGCGAAGCTTTGATGACGCAAAACGACTATTTCCTAACGACCTTTCTAAATATAAAATGGCCTAATATTAAGTTCGCTACGATAATCGCTTTGGATTCAAAGCCTGCAAAGAAATGTTCTGCTAATCCTTGCTCAACCTATACAAAGCGAGAGCTTTGACGAGGTGGGGGCGATGGATCCAATGAACATGCGATGTCCGTACGCTCGATAATTTCATTATAAGGTGGTGCAGGTGTGCGGGTCTGTACTCTAACGCACACTAGAATCGAAATGCATCGGCTTGGTCGATTTGATAGACTAAATAATTTGGCCGCGCCTATGGATCAGAACTTAATACGAAATTTCTCCATCATTGCCCACATCGATCATGGCAAATCAACGCTGGCTGATCGCCTGCTTCAAATTACAGGAGCGGTCGCTGAGCGCGACATGGAGGCGCAGCTCCTGGACGACATGGACCTCGAGCGTGAGAGGGGGATCACGATCAAGGCTCATGCCGTACGGCTTGATTACAAAGCCCTCGATGGTAAGGACTATGTTCTCAATCTGATCGATACGCCGGGCCATGTTGATTTTTCTTACGAGGTTTCACGCTCACTGTCAGCGTGTGAGGGAGCACTGCTGGTGGTGGATGCTTCGCAGGGGGTTGAGGCCCAGACGCTGGCGAACACATATCTCGCGATCGAGAACGATCTCGAATTGCTGCCCGTGCTCAACAAGATCGACCTGCCCTCGGCCGAACCCGACCGCATAAAGGAACAGATCGAGAACATAATCGGCCTCGACGCCAGTCAGGCCGTGCTCACATCGGCAAAAACCGGATTGGGCATCCCGGAAGTTCTCGAGGCTATCGTCGCCAAAGTGCCGCCGCCGAAAGGTGACGTAAACGCACCGCTCAAGGCACTGATATTTGATAGCTGGTACGATTCGTACCGCGGCGTGATCGTCCTCTTTCGAGTGATCGACGGCACCCTTAAAAAGGGTACGAAGATCAAGTTTTTTAACACGGGCCGCGAGTACCTTGTCGAAATGATCGGTGTCAACCGCCCGCGTCCGACGCCGATCGATATACTCGGCCCGGGCGAGGTCGGATTCCTTACCGCCTCTATCAAGACCGTGGCGGATGTACAGATCGGTGACACCATCACCGAAGCGGCCAGGCCGGTCGCTGAACCGCTGCCCGGCTTTCAGGAAGTAAAGCCGATGGTCTTTGCCGGACTTTATCCCATCGACGCCGCTCAGTACGAGGACCTGCGGGACGCGATGGAAAAGCTGCGTCTGAACGATGCATCGTTTTTCTTTGAACCTGAATCATCGACCGCGCTTGGCTTTGGTTTTCGATGCGGATTTCTCGGCCTGCTCCATATGGAGATCATCCAGGAACGCCTCGAGCGCGAATTCAACCTGGAACTCATCACAACGGCCCCCGGCGTGCGATATCGTGTAACCACGACGGACGGAGCAGTCGCGGAGATCGATTCGCCGTCAAAGATGCCCGACACCGGCCGCATAACCAAGATCGAAGAGCCGTTTATCGAGGCGACGATACTCACCAACGACACATTTCTCGGCGGTATCCTGCCGCTGCTCGATGAGAAACGCGGGATTCAGAAAAAGTTCGAGTACGTCACCACTGACCGGGTGATGCTCGTCTACGAGCTCCCGCTCAATGAAATCGTGCTCGATTTTTACGATCGGCTTAAGTCCGTGTCCAAGGGCTACGCCTCACTCGATTATCACTTATCAGGCTATCAGGAAAGCAAGCTCGTCAAGCTCGACGTGCTCGTCTCAGGAGAACCCGTCGACGCCCTTTCATTGATCCTGCACACCGACACTGCCGCTGCCAAGGGCCGTTTGTTGACAGCCAAAATGAAAGAGCTGATCCCGCGGCAGATGTTCGAGGTGCCCATCCAAGCCGCGATCGGCAGCAAGGTCATCGCCCGAGAGACGGTCAAAGCCATGGGCAAGAACGTCATCGCCAAATGCTACGGCGGCGACATCTCGCGAAAACGTAAGCTGCTCGAAAAACAGAAAGAAGGCAAAAAGCGGATGAAAAAGGTCGGACGTGTTGAGATACCGCAAGAGGCATTCCTGGCTGTTCTAAAGGTCAACGAAAGTTAGGCCGTGACGTGCTCGCGGCCCTGGGAGATACATTTATGCATTCAGACGATATGGGTCAGAGTTTTTTGGACAGCGTCGACCATTATTTTGATAAAGCGGCTTCGCTTACCGATCACCCGCCAGGACTGTTGAACCAGATCAAGGCCTGCAATAGCGTTTATTCATTCAATTTCCCGGTACGCACAGGCGATGGCTATACCGTCGTAAGGGCGTGGCGCGCTCAGCATAGCCATCATAAACTTCCGGTCAAGGGAGGTATCCGCTTCTCGGCATACGCCAATGAAGCCGAGGTGGTCGCGCTCGCGACTTTAATGAC
The DNA here is from genome assembly GCA_038323125.1 of Pyrinomonadales bacterium. Classification (GTDB taxonomy): domain Bacteria; phylum Acidobacteriota; class Blastocatellia; order Pyrinomonadales; family Pyrinomonadaceae; genus OLB17. The sequence continues at coordinate 2,804 of JBBQGO010000140.1, read as the reverse complement.
CTTTAAGTGCGCCATCGTCGATGTCCCCTTCGGCGGAGCCAAAGGTGCGGTCAAGATAGACGTCAGCAAATTTAACGAGGATGAGCTTGAGCGGATCACGCGGCGCTATACCGCCGAGCTTATCAAGAAGAACTTCATCGGCCCGGCGCTTGATGTGCCTGCCCCGGACTACGGTACGGGAGCCAGAGAGATGGCGTGGATCGCCGATACATACCAGGCATTTCACCCGGAGCAGATCGACGCGCTCGGGTGCGTTACCGGTAAATCGGTAGGCCAGGGCGGCATACGCGGGCGCACCGAGGCAACCGGCCTGGGTGTCTACTATGGCACCCGAGAGATCTGCAGCAATGCCGAAGATATGGCTGCTATCGGCCTGACCATTGGTTTGGAAGGCAAGACATTTGTGGTCCAGGGGCTCGGCAACGTCGGTTTTCATGCAGCTAAATTCTTTACCGAAGGTGGGGCACGGCTGGTCGGTGTTTGCGAATACGAGGGTTCTATTTATGATCCGAATGGGATCGATCTTGTAGAATTAATGGTCCACAGAGCTGAAAAGGGTTCGATACTCGGGTTCCCGGGGGCTATTGACCTTGCCACCCGTGAAGCGGGCCTTGAGATCGAATGCGACATTCTCATACCGGCCGCTCTTGAAAATCAGATCACAAGCGAAAATGCTCCGCGAATAAAAGCTAAGATCCTTGTCGAGGCTGCCAACGGGCCGGTCACCGCAGGGGCGGAAGTGATTCTCGAACAGAAAGGAGTGATGGTGGTTCCCGATATTTACATAAACGCGGGCGGTGTGACTGTCTCGTATTTCGAATGGCTCAAGAATCTTTCCCGCGTACGATTTGGCCGTATTGAAAAACGATTCGAGCAGGCGGCCTATGAACGCATCCTAACCTTGGTCGAACAGGAGATCGGAAGGCCCATGGGGGCCGAAGAGCGTCGCCTGGCTTCGCGCGGAGCCGATGAGGCGGACCTGGTCTACTCCGGCCTGGAAGAAACGATGATCGGCGCTTATCAGCAAATACGCGAATACAAGCTGCACGAAGGCGTAAATAATCTGCGCACGGCCGCTTTCATGAGTGCGATCGACAAGGTCGCCGTCAGCTATTTGGAACTCGGTATTTTCCCTTAACTCTGGCCTCGGCCTAGTTGATCTGCCACCGTTTTCCACTTTCTCGCCGCGAGAAATTGCGCAATTTTCTCCAGATAAAATGATTTTATCTGGAGGAATTTTGCTTTCAACTCGCGAAAAAAGGACCCCACCGCTAGAAAACCACGGCCCATCGCAAGAAAATACGGTCCCAACTTGAGGAAAGGCACCTGATCGTTGAGAAAAAATCGCGTATTCGCCAGACATGGGCCCTCCAACTTGAGGTAAATAGGATTTACCTCGCGGAAACGAGACATCGTCGCGGAACAATGAAAGCCCGCCCACGATCAAAGAACGCAGGTCGGCAACCCACCTGATATTACGAACAAAGAACGGCCGACAACTTATTTACAGTCTATAATTTTAGCGATGCCGTGATCCTCTTAACGGCGTCGGGAGGTGTACTGCCACCGGATGGCCTCCCACGTCCGGAATTCCCATATCTCGCTGCCGCGCTTGATGAACGTTATTTCGGAACGCGAGCCGGTGGTGCCATAACCTGTATAAATCTTAACTCGTATAGCGTCGGCCACGGGGATAACGACAGGGACGGTCGCATACTCCTCAAGAGTATTCAGCGTGCTCTCTTTTTTCTGGTCTTTGTAAACGTCGATCAGTTGTTGCGCAAGCTGGGCGACGGTCGGTACGGCCCGCCCCGCGTGGTACCGGCTGTAGTTAACGGTGATGATCGACAACTTATCCCATTCGTAACAGACCTTCGACGATTCAGCGAGCAGATTATTAGGAAAGTGGCGGCAATCTTTTTGCGGAGTGGGATTGGGTGTTTCGAATCGCAGGCCGTGAAACTGAGCGTATTGCCAATTAGCCGGCGGCATTTTTGGCGTCGCCGTGATCACAGCACCCTGCTTTTGAAATGAACCGAATATTTGTTCTGCTGTCGAGGCGATCGCAGTATTGGCGGCAGGATAACTCATCTGTATCGATGTGATCTGACCCGCCGAACCAAATGCGATCAGGCGCCGCTTTTTCCTGCTCTTTTTCGGATCGTAGGTGTCAACGAAATTCTTCTTCGAACTGTACGGCGGACTGTCCCAGAAACGTAATGTCTACCACTGGTGCGACTGGCATACGGTTTGATTCGGCAAAGAACTTGGCGGTGCCTTCCAGGCTCTGCCGCGGCGTCTTGCCATCGGTTGACCCGATATAGCGGACGGTTCCCCAGAGGCCGTTGTGGCTCATGGACCAGAAAACGTTGGCCGACTCAGTCTCGCTCAGCGGATCGGGCTCATTTTGTTTTAGTTCAAATGGTTGGGTGCCGTTTGGGCAAGAGTTGGCATGTGAAAAACGAAAGCGGCTAACACTACCAGAGCAAATTGAGGCTTCATTTTCATACTTAACGATATGCCTCGGCGAATTATTCAATGACCTTGACCTCTCCCGGTCTGAGTCCACGCTCAAGATTCTCAAGAACCGCAGGCACTAAATTTCGAAGTGTTTCCAACTTGTTATTTACGCCACGAAGGACAAATATCACGATTGCGAATTTTTGGAGGTTTTGTTGGTTAGGCAGGCTCTTGTCCATAGTGACAAAAACCTCAAAACCGTTCAAAGTCAGTAGGCCCAACAGTTCGCGGTTTCGCATTCCATGCCAGCCCATGTCGCGGGCTGAAAGAGTTTCATGCAGATC
>JBBQGO010000139.1:0-6714 GCA_038323125.1 Pyrinomonadales bacterium | reverse complement strand
CAAAAACCACTTTATTCCCTTTATCGAACCAATGCTCCGAGCCTCATTACGTGCTGCGGCGGACCAGGACCGCTTTCCCACATTACAGTCAATTATCAAACGAGAACTGGGGTGATCAGACGCGTAGGTGGTCGCCGCGCCAATTCTTTATCGCGGTCTTTATCTCTTTAGACGTTTTGAGCCTGCCTTCAACCACGCCGGCGACGATAATAGGTAGTTCGTCATCATCGGCAAAACGGACCGCAACCAACTGACCCGGTGTGAGCGAGCTTGACTGCTGCAGCAGGGGTGCCGGCAATAGCTCTCTGAATCTCAATCGCTCCTCCAATCGTATTACCCTATCCTGTGCCCTCAACGCCTGAATACGTGCCGCGACATTCATCATGATAAACACCAGCGACAGGACAACCAGAAACACGCGATCCCAACTCGGCTCCTGATAGAGCCTTATCGACTGAAAGATCAGGTTAAGGAAAAGTAGCGGAAGGATCACAAAGTGAACTAGCGGCTGCCACCGCACGTGATTCGAATAGTTTTGCTGGTTGGACATATTGTTCTCCTAAAGCTTGGTGGTGGCCATTGTCTCCGGCGTCTTTCCCGTAAAGTCTTCGCCGGGGTTAACGAATAGGTTCTGCTCAAACCGGTACTGTTTATCGTAAAGCTGTTTGTAGCGGCCACCCATGGCAACCAGTTCTTCGTGTGAACCGCGTTCGACGATCTCACCGGATTCAACCACAAGGATCTGATCGGCACTGCGGATCGTCGAAAGGCGGTGGGCAATAACAAAAGTGGTCCTGCCCTGTCTCAAATGGAACAACCCTTCTTGAATGAGTGCTTCCGACTCGCTGTCAAGACTCGAGGTCGCCTCGTCAAGGATTAGGATACGTGGATTAGCCAGCAACGCTCGTGCAATAGCGATCCGCTGCCGCTGGCCGCCCGAGAGCTTTACGCCCCGTTCGCCGACAACCGTGTCATAGCCCTCCGGGAACTTCTCAACAAATTCATCGGCATTGGCGATCTTGCAGACGGCTTTTATTTCATCAAGACTCGCCTCCGGATTGGAAAAACGTATGTTTTGGAGCACCGTGCCGTCGAAAAGAAAATTGTCCTGCAGCACGACACCGAGCTGGCGGCGATAATCCCGTAAACGCACCTGCTGCAGATCCTTACCGTCGATCTTGATAGTTCCCGCTGTTGGTTGGATAAAGTTGAGAACGAGGCTCAAAATGGTGGATTTGCCGGAACCGGAGGATCCGACAAGGGCGGTGGTGGTTCCTGCTTCAGAATGGAAGCTGACACCTTTTAGGACCGGAACGCCTTTGTCGTATTCGAATTCGACGCCATCAAAATCGATCGTGCCTCTTACGTCCGGCAGAGGTTCCTTTTCGGCGTCCTCCTCGTCCTCTGTTGTCATCGACATAACCTCACGGATACGATCAAGGCCCGCAAGGGCCTCCGTGATCTGAGTTCCGATCGATGTCAATTCGATTACTGGCATCGCCAGCAGGAAGGTGAATGAAATATACATCAGGAAATCACCAAGCGTCATCGTGTCAGCCTGCACCGCGTTGCCGCCGATAACGATCATCACAACTGCGATCGCTCCGATGACGATCGATGAGAATGACGAGATCGCCGACACACCTGTTACGGACTTAGCGACATTTCGAAATAGGCGGTGCGCGCCGCGGGCAAAGGAAAGTTCTTCACGCTTCTCTGCGGTATACGCTTTGACGATACGGATGCCGCCGAGCGATTCGCCAAGTCGTCCGGTAACCTCACCCGTAATTACGTTGCGTTCGCGAAAGACGGGACGTAAGACCTTGAACGCGTACATCAGTACGCCGCCGAACACGAGCAGGACGATCAACGTTGCAACGGTCAGCCGCCAATTTAAATAAAACAAGACTCCAAGCGCTATCGTCGCCGTAACCAGGCTGCCGAGTATCTGTCCCAGACCGGTACCGACCAGATTGCGAATACCCTCGGCATCATTCATGATCCGCGATATCAGTTGTCCGCTCTGGGTCGAATCGAAATATGAGATCGGCAGCCGCTCAATATGCGTCTGGACACGCTTTCGCATCTCAGTGATCGCCCTCTGAGCTGCAACTCCTAGGATTTGTGAAAGAGCAAAACCGGTCACTCCCTGGATAAGTGTCGAAACACCTATCGCAAGCGCGATCCATTTTAGAAGGCTGTAGTTGCGGTTTGTAAAGACCTCGTCGCCTATATACTTGGTAGAGGCCGGCAGCACCATTCCCGCAAGCCGAGAGATCAGCATTAACACACTGCCGAGCGCGAGTCGCCACCGGGCGCTCCACATGATCTTGCGAGCCTCGGCCCATGCGCTCGAGTAATCTATTGTTTTCTTGTCGTCCGACATACCGTTAACCCATCAGTCTGATAACTGCTTCTATATAAGTCAATTGTGCTGACATTCAATATCATCGGAATGCCTGAGAACATTGTGCTTGTGATAAAATTAGAACATGAAAACCACAAAAAGACAGACGGCAAATGCTTGGGTATCGAATTGGAAAACGCTTGGTCCGGAGTTGGAGCGAATTCAGATCGAAGAACATAATCGGTCGAATCTAGCGGACACGTTGCTCTCACTTTCTGACGTGAACGAAGCGGCTTTACTCAAATTTCCTCCAACCGCAGAGTCAGGCATGATCGAAATGCAGCGGTTGTTCTCGAAATTGCATAAATGAAGAAAGTTCTCGAGGCCGCCGGTGAAATACAGACTTTTTTGGAATCGCGAAACTGGGACTTTTGCTTTATCGGCGGTATTGCTCTTCAGGCTTGGGGAAGACCCCGTAATACGAATGATGCTGATATTACTCTCTTGACAGGTATCGGTTCCGAACAGACATTCGTAGAAACTATCCTGGAATTTTGATTCGCGCATAAAGGACAATCCGGTCGATTTCTTCGTTTCGCGACGCGTAGTCTTGATATCAGTCGGGGGTGTTGGGATCGATATCTCGCTCAGTGCGTTGGAGTTTGAAGAGTCGGCAGTGGAACGTTCTTCGTATCACGAGTTCATTCCGAATATAAAATTAAAAGTGTGTTCGGCGGAAGATTTGATAGTTTTCAAGGCATTCGCAAATCGTTTGAAAGATTGGGCGGACGTTGAAAGCGTTCTCACTATTCAGAACGGTTTAGATTGGAATTATATCGAAACGCATTTATTTCCACTTGTCGAGCTTAAAGAGGAAGCTGAAATAATATCGACGCTGGCAGATCTGCGAAGAAAGACACTAGCTAAATGAAACAAACATATATCGACGAACTAAAAGGCCATATTGGCGAATCGGTCACGCTCAAGGGCTGGCTCTATAACAAACGTTCGAGCGGTAAACTCGTGTTTTTGCAGTTTCGCGACGGTACGGGCATCGTCCAGTGCGTGGTTTTCAAACCTAACGATGAAGCACTGTACGATCTTGCCGATTCGTTGGGGCAGGAAAGCTCGATCATTGTCACCGGTACTGTCAAGGAGGACACTCGGTCGTCTCTCGGGGTCGAACTCGACGTTACCGGACTAGAGGTCCTCCAAAATGTTCACGATTACCCCATTACGCCCAAGGAACACGGCACTGAGTTCCTGATGGACAACCGCCATCTGTGGATACGTTCTAAGAAACAGCACGCGGTTCTCAAGATACGTCACACCGTTATCAAGGCTGTGCGGGATTACTTTGACGACAATGGATTTACGTTAGCCGATACGCCGATCTTTACGCCGGCGGCGTGTGAAGGCACCACGACGTTGTTCGAGGTGGATTACTATGGCGACGATAAGGCTTATCTGACACAGTCCGGCCAGCTTTACAATGAAGCCACGGCCGCCGCCTTTGGTAAATCTTATGCGTTCGGCCCGACGTTTCGTGCGGAGAAATCAAAAACGCGCCGTCACCTGACCGAGTTTTGGATGGTCGAGCCCGAGGTTGCGTACGCCGGCTACGAAGATATGATGGACCTCGGCGAAGGCCTGATCCTGGCGATCGTCGAGCGTGTACTCAATGACCGGCAGGAGGAACTCAAAACGCTGGAGCGTGATACGACCGTTCTCGAAGCCATTTCCGCACCATTCCCGCGTCTGCATTACGACGAAGCTGTAAAGCTGCTGCAGGAGGGGCACTCAAAGGGCGAGCTTGAGAATAACTTTGAGTGGGGCGGCGACTTTGGTGCTCCTGACGAGACGTACCTGTCGTCACAGTTCGGCAAACCTATTTTCGTCCACCACTTCCCCACCGCGATCAAGGGCTTTTACTTTGAGGTCGACAAAGAACGTCCGGAATGTGCACTCGGCATCGACCTGCTCGCTCCCGAAGGCTATGGCGAGATCATCGGCGGCGGCGAGCGGGCAACTTCGCTCGAGTATCTCGAAGAGCAGCTCAAACAACACAACCTGCCGCAAGAGATCTTTGAATGGTACCTCGACCTACGCCGCTACGGCAGCGTCCCCCACGCCGGTTTCGGCATGGGCATCGAGCGCACTGTCGCATGGATGGCCGGCATCGAACACGTCCGCGAGACCATCCCGTTTCCGAGGATGTTGTATCGGTTGCGACCATAAAAAGTTTGGTTTTATATTTGTAGGTCGGCTAGAATGTCGAGGAGAGGAACTATCGTGATGAATACTATTGAAGCGGTTGTTAAAAACGGTCATATTATTCCGCTTGAAAACGTCGAGTTGATCGAAGGATCGCGTGTTCTCGTTACACTTCCCGACACAGACGATCAAGAGTTGTGGTTGTCCGCGAGTGAGGAATCGCTCGATGTAATTTGGGATAATGAAGAGGACGACGTTTATGCCGAGCTACTCGCGAAATGAGGTCATTCTCATTCGCTATCCGTTTTCCGATCTGACGAATTTTAAGGTTAGACCAGCTATTGTTGTCAACGCCCCGCATTCATCTCACGATCTGATCGTGGTAGCCCTTACAAGCAAGATACACCGAATGTTGTCTGGTGAATTCGTTCTTAATGGTTGGAAGTCAGCCGGATTAAATGTCGAAACTGCTGTAAAACGTGGCATATTTACGATCCATGAAAAATTAGTGTTGAAATCGGTAGGCACAATTGCTGCTAACGATGCTGAGGCATTGGGAAAATCTTTACGCGGTTGGTTTGGACTGGAATAGTCGGCATCGAACAAGTCTGCGAGACAATTCCGTTTCCGAGGATGCTTTGTAGGTTGCAGCCCTGAAATCGAATCCGATGCTGCAGTGTAACGCTAATGCCTGACGTTATCGTAATCGCAGGTCCGAACGGAGCGGGGAAATCAACACTGGCTCCGGCTCTTTTACGTGACACACTAGGAGTTCTGCAGTATGTGAATGCCGACACGATCGCCGAAGGCCTTTCGGCGTTTGCTCCGGAAGATGCCTCTTTTGATACCGGGCGCGTGATGCTTGGGCGATTGCACGAATTGGCTTCTGAAATGAAGGATTTCGCGTTGGAGACTACACTTGCTTCACGTTTTTACGCAGGATGGATCACTGAGCTTCAGCAAAAGGGTTACCGCTTCGGTCTCACATTTCTGTGGCTTGAAGATGTTGACCTTGCGTTAGAACGTGTGCGTACGAGGGTGCTTTCCGGCGGCCACGATATTCCCGAGCCGATCGTTCGACGAAGGCACCAGCGAGGGCTCATAAATTTGTTTGACCTGTATCTCCCAATAGCGAATTCATGGCGGATATTTGATGCATCGCCTACAATACCTGTAGAGATTGCGCGTTTTTCTGAGATCGCAGGAGAAACCATCCATCGAGAAGACCTATGGAAAAGACTAATAAAGTAGACTCAGGTGCCGAGGACCTTTTCGAGAAGCATAAGGACGAGATCACGCCCGCTTACCAGCGTGCGGTCCGCGAAGCGATTCTGAAACATAAACGAAATGGACATCCCATAGCCACCGTGCGAGACGGCAAGGTGGTGGTGCTCCAGCCGGATGAAATTGAGATCGACTAGTCCATTATATGTCCATCTACTTGGCAAAGATCGCCTGGCAAAACGATTCACCCGAAACATTCACGAAAAACCAATACAGCCGTGCCCATACCTGGTCATTCGACGGCGGCGTTACTGTTCCGGCTTCGAGTTCGCCGCACGCTGTCCCTGAGTATTCGGTCGAATCGGCGGTCGATCCTGAGGAAGCCTTTGTTGCGTCGATCTCGTCGTGCCACATGCTCACGTTCCTTTGGATCGCTTCGAGAAAAGGGTATGTGGTTGAGAGCTATCTCGACAATGCCGTCGGGACTCTTGCCAAGGATGGTGAGGGCAGAATGTCGATGACCGAGGTCAAACTGCGGCCCGAGATCACATGGGCGCGAAACAATGTACCGGGTTCCGACGAGATCGCCGCCATGCATCATGCCGCGCACGATGGATGTTACATCGCCAATTCCGTACGGTCCGAGATCACGGTCGAAACAGTTCAGTCCGGCGGCGCCTGATCTCCAGTCATTCCCTTTAAGTTGTTCACAAACAATAAGTAACTGAACCTTTCCTGCTGCTGATCTAGTCAAAAAGAGCGATCGACTCATGTGGAACCATCCTCATTATGGTTTATCCAAGTCATTCCGGGCGGATGGTCAGCACGGCGATCTCCGGCGGCACCATAAACCTGAAAGGCAGCACACTTGTCCCTATGCCGCTCGTTATAAACATATCCACGTCCATGTCCCTGACGTGGCCGTGCGC
>JBBQGO010000138.1:0-6780 GCA_038323125.1 Pyrinomonadales bacterium | reverse complement strand
ATCCTCGAGTTGGCGGATCTGCATAGATATCGCCGCCTGTGTAACGTTTACCCGCTTGGCACCTGCGGTAAAGGTTTTGGCCTCAGCGATGGCGAGGAACGCTTTTAGCTGTCTTATCTCCATACGATCTACATGTAATTGCGATTAGACTATCTTATTGATTTCGCAAAAAGCGTCAAGTGCAGTTATATGTTTTTTGGGTGTATTCGACGGACGAATGCGCCGGCCTGTGTACATCGGCGTTACCGTGCGTTTACAATTTCGTATGGCCAATGGCTGGGAGATCGACCATTTTATCGAGGCCCGCGACAACCATCTGCACGTCGACGGCGTTTCGACGCCTGCGCTCGCGGCCGAATACGGCACCCCGCTCTTTGTATTCAGCGAGGCGCTCATTCGCCGCAACATCGGCCGTCTTGCCAGGGCCCGTGACCTGATCGGGTGCCCGCTAAAGATCTGTTACGCGGCCAAGGCTAACGCGACAATGGCGATACTTCGATGTATCAAAGACGCGGGCTGCGACATTGAGGTAAACTCCGGCGGCGAGTTGTGGAAGGCGCTGGAGATCGGCTTTCGCGGTGACCAGATCATCTTTAACGGCACGAGTAAGGAGATATGGGAGATCGAGAATGCGGTAAACGCCGGCATTTACGCCATACAGGCCGATTCCCTCTACGAACTATCGCGATGAGGTAGCCCGCCGCTTGAACAAGACAGCAAACGTCAGTCTCCGGCTCGTACCTGAGATCGAGACCGGCACGCACTCGGGCCTCCAAACCGCCTTGCTCACATCGAAGTTCGGAATGATGCCGGAAGAGGCCTTCGCGACATTTCGCAAATACAAAGATTCGGAGCACATCGACCTGTGCGGTATCCATCTCCATATCGGTTCACAGAATCCGGATGCGGCTGTCTACACTCAGGCGTTTGAAAAACTGTTTGAGAGTCTGGCCGGGATACATTCTGAGACGGGTAAACGTTTGAAGCACGTCAACCTCGGCGGGGGCTTTCCGGTCAATTACCTGCGGGCCGCCGATCCGACTCTCTCATTTCCGACGGAGCAGCAATCGATGCTCTCCGCCGACTTTGACCCCGCCGTGGCGATCGGGGCAGCCTGGAGCAGCGTCACGACAACCGCCGGGGCTGAGGACCTTTTGGCGGACATCACGCTTCTGGTTGAACCGGGCCGGAGCATCATATCGGACGCAGGCCTGTGCCTTACGTCTGTTCGAAATGAAAAGGTCCGGGCCGTCGCGGGCGGAGATGACAGCGACCGCTGGCTCCTCACCGACGCGGGGTTTAACATCCTGCTCTCAATGGAAACCTACAAATGGTACTATCATCTGATCTCCGCTGAGAGGGCGTCGGAGCCGCACACTGTTCCCTACAAAATGGCCGGGCCGCTGTGCGACGGCGGCGATGTTTATTTTGATGTAGAAGGAATGCAGCGGCTGCCCGATCATCGCTTGCTGCCGCCGAATGTGCAGCCGGGCGAAGTGCTTGCTCTGCTCAACTGTGGTGCATACTCGCTTTCACAGGCGTCGAAATATAATGGAAGGTTCCTGCCGGCCGCTGTTCTCGTGCGGATTGACGGCAAAGCGGAGTTGATCCGGTCTCGCGACAAGTTTGAGGATCTGACTGCCAACGAGATCTATTGACGCTACCACCCGCCTTTGCGGATGAACACGCTCAGATATTGGGTCTCCGTCTCGGTTAGCTCGAACTTAGCTTCGTCGTAGATCTCAGAAAGGCTGGCGAGGGCTGTAGCCTGCGTGCTCTCGTCCCGTATCTCAGCTATGGTCGCGAGGTTTTCCTTCGAGACTGCCCTTGCCTTATCAAGCTGGCCGTACTTAGCGAATCGCGACGCGATGCCGTGTAGGACGTTTGAGCGTGCACCGAACTGGATCACTGTCTCAGCGAGCGAGGCGGCCTCATCCAGCAGTTTGATAGCTTCATCGGTATCGTCGGCCGCGTGCCGCGTATCCGAAACCGCAATAATGGCTAACAGCCGGCTCGAGTCTTCGTCTATAAGCTCGATGGTCTGACGGGCCAACTCGTGTTCCTTTTGTACCGTAAGGATCTGTGCGATCTGCGACATGGCAGCCATTCGCTCGGCCGGGTCTACATTCTCGGATGCGATATCGATGCCGCGGTCCGTCTTGCCAAAGCCGGCGAACTGGGCGGCGAGGGTTGCAAACAGCGCGTTGCGAGCCCGGCTGTCTCGCGTTTCCTTTTCACGCTGCGATTTGAGGATCTCGTATGCCTCCTCAAGGGTATCTAAGGCATCATCCTTCTCTCCCTTTTTCCACTGATCGCGTGCGAAGCCGAGCAAGGCCGATGACATTTGCGTCTTGTCGGTAACGAGGTCGAGAGTGCTGTCTGCAAGCTCGCTGTCACCTGCAAACAGGAACCCGAGAGCGCAATTTACCAGAAAGAATTCGCGATGGGTATTGTCCAGCGTCTGCGCAGCATCGCTTGCCAGCTCAAATGTTTTGATCGCCTTTTCATTTTGGCCGATCTCTATGAACAGGTTCCCGATCTCACAATAGTCGCGGATCTTCTCTTCCGCATGCTCGATGTCGTCGGCTGCCACGACCGCCCGTTCCAGCGGTTCGATCGCCGCATCAGGCTCCTCATTTTTGATCCGGACAGTTGCGAGTTGCTGGAGCGAAGAAACCCGGGCCGACGGGAACACGATCTGATCCAGTGTATCGGCGGACGCTTGCTCATCACCGTTGGCGGCCTGATAAGCGGCAACCCCGGCGTAGACAAAATCGGGGTGTGCCATCACATCGGCGATCTCAAATGCCTTGGCGATGCTGCCTTTGCGTGCCTCGATAAGTGCAATTCGTTCCAGGGCCTGAGCCTGTATCCCTTGATCCTCGATCGCCTCGGCTAGCTGCTGGCCATAGTCGATGTCCGCCACCTCGGCGCACTTTTCGGCGACCAGCATCAGCAGCTTGTCTCGCGAATACGGCTCTGAGACGGCATTGGCTAACTCGGCGGCGAGGTCGACATTTCCTTTGGCCAGGTAACGCGGGATGATCGAGTTCATCGCCTCGCCGCGGCCATCAGCGCTCTTGATGCGTTCGGCGACGAATGCTGCGCAGTCAAGCAGGTCGTTCTGGGCGGTTTCGCCTGAAATGAAACAGTCTGACATAGATTTTTGTGTTAGGGATCTGCCGGCAAGACACTCACCAATATACCGCCTTGCCGGTTAGGTTTATGCAAAAACGAGGCGGATCGATTCGGGCATCCAATCGCGGAGGTCGTCCGCGACAGCGCCGGCACCGGCAGCACGCAATGCATCGGCCCCAACCGTATTTGTCACACCGAGGGCGGGCAGGTCCGCTCGCTTCGCGCTCACGATGCCTGGCGGTGAGTCTTCGATTACAAGGCATTCGCTATGTGTCATCGGCAAATGACCCTGAGCGGTCCGGATGGCGTCGATCTGACGAAACCCGATCCGATAGCACTCAGGATCAGGCTTGCATTTGGCAGCTGACTCGGCACTCACTAGTGTAGAAAAGTGATGCCCCAAACCGCTCTGCTCAAGCACAAATGCGATCTCGTGACGCCGCGCCATACTCACGATGCCGAGAGCGAACTCACGCGACATCTTTTCGATAAAATCGCCAATGCCGTCAAAGAGCGGCAGATCACCACTGACGGCTTCCTTCCACTTCGCCGACTTGGCCGTGATGATCTCTTCAACCCTGGCGTCCTCAATCGTCTTGCCCACACGGTCAAATGCCGCGGCAACAAATGTCCGGTCATCCATCCCCAGCGACGCCATATAATCGTCTTCGCTAAGATCGATGCCGTCGTCCTTGAGGGTCTCTTGATAAGCCCGCATCTGCACCGGCTCGTCATTAATGATCACACCGTTAAAATCCATCAGAATTGCTTTAATCATAATTGGTTTAATATTCGCTGCGAGTTACAGTTTCATCTGCACTCCGCGAGCTAGCCTTGATCAAGTATTAAGATAATTTTCGTCAAAGATGCTGCCTCTGCCCAGTATTCCGCCGGGGTCGAGTGCCAGTTTGACGGCGGCCATCTCGTTCAGGTAACGCTCACCCATCATCGCAGATAGGTATTTGCGTTTTAGCTTTCCGATGCCGTGCTCGGCCGATACTGTGCCGCCGAGCATTATCGCCTGTGCAACGCAGCGGCCGTAGATATGCCGTGCGCGTTCCGCCTCGCCAGCGTCTTTCGGAAGCATATTGGCATGCAAATGGCAGTCTCCGATGTGGCCAAAGATCACATAGTCGAGGCCGCTAGCGTCCAGCGTTTGCTTGTAATATAACAGAAATGCCTGAAAGTTTTCGTCCGGCACCGACATATCGGTGCCGATCTTCGCTTGCTTGTGCCGGGCGATGTGCTCGTTGACCGCGACGGGCAGGGCATGTCTGAACGCACGCATCTTGTCGCGGTCCTGCTCATTTGTCGTAAACCACGAACGGTCGAGATCGGCACCATGTTTTTCGAGCAAGTTGTTCCACGCCTCGAACATCTCGTCTTCGTTCGCTGCGGTCGTCTCCTGTTCAAAAAACACTGCCCCGGCCATCCCCGCGGGCACCTCGGGGAACCGCTCCGCGATAAAGCTAAGAGCGCGGCTGTCGAAATACTCAAGCAGTGTCGCGTCGAGGTCAGCGTCGCGGACTCTCTGTCGGCTCGCAAATGAACGCTCCTTTACCTGCTCCACAAGACCCTGAAGGTCGGCGTCATTCTCAAAAAAAACTATTCCGCTGAAGAATCCTTCCGGCTTTGCCAGCAGCGACAGTTCGATCTCAACTATCACTCCGAGAGTCCCTTCGCTGCCGACAAACAGATCGAGCGCGTCGAGAGGCTGAGCGTTGAAATAGCCGCTGACGTTCTTACGCACCCGCGGGCGTTCAAAGGTTGGAGTTGGGATCTCGATCCGCCGGCCGCTGCGTGTAACGATGTTTAGACTGCCATTAAAAGAAACAAACTCACTGCGCCGGATGTCAGCGATGTCGCCGCTCGACAAAACGACTGTCAGCCGCTGTACGTACTTTCGCGTGTCGCCGTATTTGAAACTCCGCGCACCCGAGGCGTTGGTTGCCACCGTCCCGCCCACCTGGCAGCTCCATTCGGTCGGGTCCGGCGGGTAGAAAAGGTCGTCAGCCTCAACCGCCTTTGTCAGGTCACTGAGTATCACTCCGGGCTCTACGACAACAGTTTTTGCTGCCTTATCTAAGTTCTTGATATTGTTGAACCTCTCTAACGAGAGGACGAACCCGCCAAACGGAATAGCCCCGCCGACGGTTCCGGTCCGGGCACCTGAGACAGTAACCGCAATGCGTTTTTCGCTGGCGTCGCGCAAGATATCCGCGACCTCGTCGACCGATTCAGGTATCAGCATCTTATCGGCGTGGCCGCCGGACATGTTGCTGGCATCTGTCAGGTAGTTCTGCAGATCGTCGACCTGCGTTTTAACTTGCATCAAATTATTCTAGCGTACATATAAAGATCTTGGCACCTCGGAGCCGGCCCCCTCATCCGCGAACTCAATATCTCTCAGCCAAAACCAGCGGCAGTCCATATTAATTTCATATCTCACGTCTCTCGGGAGTCATCATGCGTAACGCGAGAATTTCGCACGAATAATGGGCTTTCATGCGAAACTCTCGCGGCTTCTACGAGCTATGGATGGCCTTTTGCAAAGGCCGCTTTACAGCATGGACTTAATGATATGCCGCAGGTGTCGGCGTGTCAGACGAAATACCGAAATTGAAAGCTGTATACGAACCGTTCGACGAGTTCTGCCGGTACCAGTTGCCCTCCAACGGCCTATAAACCGATATGTCGGCTTTTGCGTCGCCATCGTAATCACCGGGCGTTGGAATGTCTGAGGAAAGGCCAAACATAAATGAGTGATAGGTCGAATCGGAACTGTGCTTGATGTACCAGATCCCCTCGCTCGGACGGAAAACAGCTATATCTGTCTTGCTGTCCCCATCGTAATCGGCCGGGACTACGCGATCAACGGAAATCCCGAATCTCTCGCCAAAAAACGTACCATTCGAGCTCCTTACGTGATACCACTCGCCCGTTGACGGACGGAACACTGCCACGTCCGCCTTACCATCGCCGTCAAAATCCCCTATCGTCGGTTTGTCACCGTTTGCGCCGAACTGATATACGAAAAATGTGCCGTCGGTGCTGTTCTGGCGATACCAGGTGCCGGTTGACGGCCGGAACACCGAGATATCGGCCTTACCGTCGCCATCATAATCGGCGGGCGTTGGTATGTCGGCGGCCAGGCCAAATCGAAGGGAGGAGAATGCCCCGTTGGAACTGTTCGTTATGTACCAGTTGCCCTCGGATGGTCGATAAACGGCCACGTCAGTCTTTCCGTCACCGTCATAGTCCGCAGGCACGATCTTGTCCATCGAGATTCCGAACTGTACTCCAATAAAGTCTGCCTGTGAACGCTGCAGGTACCATATACCCGTTGACGGACGAAAGACGGAAATGTCCATCTTACCGTCTCCGTCATAGTCAAACGGCCGGTTAACCGATACTGCAGGTGGCGCCGTCGTCGTCAGGCTCAAGGTATAATTGCCATAGGTAGTGCTGTTGAACGAAGTCGCGTAGATAAAATAAGTCCCTGTTGCCTGCAATGTGAGAAATCCGCTGCTTGCCGGGATCCTCGAGTTCGTTCCGCCCCCGCCATTGTTGTTCTCAGCAACTATCGCACCGGTTGAGCTGACCAAATAAAGATAAGTATCAAACGCGGTTGAATTTTGTGCT
>JBBQGO010000137.1:0-6814 GCA_038323125.1 Pyrinomonadales bacterium | reverse complement strand
GGGTTCCAGGTCGATTCGGTCCATTCGATTTTTGAGGAGCTCATTTTTATACCACCTTGTACTGGATTATGCGCGCTATCCTATAGACTTGGTTATAGGTTATCAATGGAGACGGTCCCTCATAGGTAACTAACCCCTTTTTCTTTAACTGGCGTAGCACTTCGAGACCGTGAGCTGCCGGATGCCCTTCAGAGTAACAGAAGTCTAGGGCCTCCTTATTTGTGACAATTTCGGAATTTAATACCTTCTGTTCCATTGTACTCCCAAACGATTCACGTTTGGTAAGGTTTGGCTCGAAGAGATTACGTTGCGTCTTTGCTTCCTCATTCTCGATGTCGAAATTTGCGTCACCGCTCCTTGGATCCAGCTTCCATGCCAGGTCGAGAAAGCGGTCTACGGCTAATGGATGCGTTGCGCCGAAAATGACCCCGTAGATGTTTGCACCTTTGATCAACGAGAACGGATACAGCCGTAGGTCGGTTTCGTTGGGCAACGAATCTCTTATTTGCTGTACTACCTCTCGATGAATTAGCCTGTACGGAACCTGAGATAACCTTTCAGCATCCAGAGCGACATACTTCATAAACTCTTCTTCCTTCGCAAACCGGCGAAAATATGAGGCCGCCGCGAAGTAAAGGAAATCGGTTTGTCTCATTGCCGTAAACTCGTGCAAATAATCTGGCGACAAGAATTTGATCCCGTTTTGATCGAGCAACACCAAGGCTGGGTATTGCTGCATCAGCGGTAACAGTTTAGGAAAAAGTGTTCGGAAGTCTTCGTTATAAATAGAGATCTGAACACGTGCCGACAAGCGGGGATAAGATCGGAGAAATTCGCTTACCGCTGCCTTAAGAAGCGCAAAATTCTCTTGACGGCCTTTTCCCGGCTCAAATTCGTTGAGGTGAAGTACGACGGTAACGCCTTTCTGTTCAATATCGCGAATTCTCTCGTTCAACTTGTCCAGAAGCCGAATAGGACAGCCTGCTGTGTGTTGACTGTCGTAGCCGGGTCCTGCAAAAAGGTCGAAGATATGAATCGGCGAAAAGCCCCTCATTGTCCAGATAGCAATCCACGCTTGTGCATAGTTTTCAAAAATCGTTAGCTTTGCGAGTGTGCTTTGATCGAATGGTTTATCGTGAATATTTTTGGTTGGCATCTGGTCTAACCATCGAAAACAGTCGAAATGTAGCACCTAACCGCACACTCTCGCAACCTGCATTTGTGTTACGAGCACTCAACCCACAACTATGGAAATATCCGAAAAATTACAAGAACAACAGACCAAGGCCGAAAACTGTTTAGTGAGGCGGAGTTGGCACAGCGTCAATTTATTAGCATGGCTGAGGCCGAGGGGGAGATACGCAAGCGGTGAGGCAACGAATCTGTTTTCACATAGTTCTTCAGTGCAAGCCGTTCGGCATCACGAACGCGGTGGGCTTTGTCTTATCCTCACCAGCATCGTCTCGATCTGTTTGTTGTGCCGTTGTTCGTGCCAACCGACCATAACCAGCCACTCTGCAGCGGTCAGGCCCCCGAAGAACGGATGCGGATATTTGTGGGCGGTGAGATCAAATTGCTCAAGGTCCGGACGCAAAGCATCGAAAGCCGAGGTGCTGGCTTTTAATCGTTCCATCGATTGAGGAATGCTTAGGTTGCCGGTCGGGTGTACCCGTTCGGGTGCTTCGACTTTAATGCCGTCAATCTCTACAGCTTTTTCGCCGAAACCTCTCGTCAAGACGAACGTGCCGTCGGATGTTGCGCCATCGGATCTTGCGGAGTTAAGCAGCTTTGCGCAGATGCGCGACGTTCCATCCTCGACGAGGGCCAGATGTTCGACGATCTGGGCTATCGACCATTTTTCTCCGTCCGGCAGCTCCACAGCTTCGTCTTCCGTCACCGAACTCAAGGTGTCGGCAAGCCGCTCGCGGATCCTACTATTCGCCGAGTATATGTCGGCAATGGTCTCATATCTCATTGTTTATCTCACCGGTGCGATCGGTTGGGCGCTCAATATAAGGCGATGCCATCGCGAAAAGCTCATGACATTTTCGGCCGGGTTCTGCATCCGTTTCACATAAGCCGTTTTCAGGTAGAGCAGTTCGTCGGCGGTCCAAGCGACCTCAACGATCGGGTTGTAGGAAACGAGTAGGTCTTTGTCGGGCAAGGTCGAGGCCTGCTCGTCCGCGACCGGCGTGGGAGCGTTGGAATTTGCATCTACTTCACTGTTCTCTGCCTGCAACTGGCGCTGCTGGGCGCGGTCATATGCCTGAGCCGAGAGCAGGAGTTGATTGCGTAGAGGAACAGCCGCCTGAGTCGGATTGGTCCCCTGAGCGTCGTAAATGCGTATCTGGTTTTCGAACGCAGTTGCCACTTTTGACGAGTCCGGAGACCACACGGGGCGAACGGAGGTAATGTTATCGTCGAGGCGTCTTTCGCGGCCATTTCGCTCGATTATCCTTGGCCGGCCCTGGGGGGTTACTACCTCACCCTTACTAGCGGCAAGAACATCGAGGTACCTCCATTCGCGGGCGCTCGTAGCAAGTGCGGCAAGCATTGTGCTGTCAGGCGACCAGGCGTAGTAAAAATATATGAGCCCCTCGTTTTCGGTAATAGCCTTGACCCCATTGCCATCGGCGTCGCAAATATAGATCTGTTCGGTTCGAAAGGTCAGGATGCCGGTGGGCGCAGCCGGCGTTGGTTCCACTGGCGGCGTCGAGGTTGCAGGGGCTGCGGGCTCTTGCCCATCGCCGGTAGGTTCGGCATCGGGATCGGGCAGATCAGGAGTCGGGGTCGCGGAGGCGACTACTTCGCCCGCTGAGGAGGGGCTTGCGGCGGGGTCGGCCCGTACCGCCCGGATCATCGCGACAAAGGCCAGGGAACTCGAATCCGGCGACCATACGATAGTGTCCGGAAAATGTACGGCCATCATCTCTGAAGTCAGCTTTTTGATGAGCCTTCCTTCGGGTGAATACATATCCAGACGATATTCCGCTTGCACATCGTCCAGCCGGCGATAAACCGCCAGGACCCGCCGGTTGTCAGGCGACGCAAGAGTCCGTTCGAGGAGTTCAAGCGGCCGCGCCGCATCAAAGTCGGCCTGTACGGCGGCATGTCGATCGGTCGCCGAGGCCATGGTGCCTGCATTTATCGTCGGTGCCGGAACATCCGCTTCGTAACGGTAGTTTAGGCGGACCGCCGGAATGTCCTTGAACGCCAAGGCTGGGCGAGATTCTGGCTCAAACGGATTATTTTGACAACCCGAAAGCGGAAGAATGCCGCAGAACAAGATCGCCGCTAACAATTTGAAAAAATGCATATTAGAGATCGGCCTGCAGATACTGTTGATAGAGTCTTTTCTGTTCTTCGCTGGGCTCTGCTATCCGCACGAGAGTGAAGCTCTTACTATTATCGGCTCCCAATACGAAAGGCATTTCGCGGAGACGGTCGAATCTAAAAATGGTGAACGTGACCTTGTCCCCTGGTTTTCGTTCGCCAATATAACTAGACAGGAACGTTGTACTCGCCCGGTAACCATCGATCGCAACGATCTGGTCACCGCTATTCAGGCCCTGTTCATAGGCGGGTGTACCCGCGCGAACAGCGCGGACCGTCAACCGGTCGCCAGCTTCAGCCAGATCAGCTCCGATGTATGCGGTCTCGGCATCCACGGGTAACTCTCGGGCCTCGAGTCCTATCGCCTCAGTGATGCCGGAGTAATCTATTTCGTCCCGGCCCCGGACATATTTCGAAAAGAAATCATCGAGGCTTTTGCCGGCCGCCATCTCGGCTGCCTTTTGAAAATCCTCGGAAGTATAGTTTCTTCCTTTCAGGGCATATTCCGAATAGAGATAGCGCAGCACGTCGTCCAATGACTTTTCACCTGCCGATGCGGACCGGATCGTAATATCAAGCATCATACTGACAATATCGCCCTTGTCGTAATAGGAAACCTGATTATTTATCGCGTTCTCATCCTGGCGGTAATACTTTATCCACGCGTCAAAGCTGGCCTCTTCGAGACTGGTCTCAAATCTGCCGGGACGCTCCTGAAGCCTGTTGATCTCAGCCGCCTTGTTATTCAAAAACTCGCGTTCCGTGATCAGACCTGCCCTCCTGAGGAGTATCCCTTCATAGTAAGAGGTCGTCCCTTCAGCGACCCACAGCAGCCTCGTGTAGTTTTCGTTCTCGTAATCAAAAGGCCCCAGAGTATCCGGACGTATGCGCTTTACATTCCATACGTGGAAGAATTCATGTGCGACTAACCCCAGGAAGCTCTTGTATCGGGCGTCAGACTGAAAAGCGAAACGGTTCATCTGAAGCGCCGTCGAATTTAGGTGTTCCAGTCCTCCGCCGCCGCGGAGGTTCAGGATGATCGTATAATCGTTATACGGGAGCGGGCCAAAGATCTTGGACGATTCCTCAATGATCTTTGCAGTGTCACGTGCCAACCTCTCGAGATCGTAATTGCCCTCACCCGTAACAACATACCGGTGCGGCTTACCCAATACATCGAATTTGTACTCTTTGAAATCGCTGACCTCGAATGGCGAATCATAGAGGATGTCATAATTCTCGGCGCGAAACACATTGGCCTGGCCCGCGACGGGCGGCAGGCCGGTTGCAACCTTCCAGTTTCCAAATGGTCTGACTTTTACTGTCGACGCCGCCTCAAGCTGATCCTTTACGAAAAAGAGCAGCGCCGCGTTGTTCCAGAAAGCATGTTCGTCGTTAAGCTCGTTGGTCCTGACTGTCAACTCGTTCGAATAGACTTGATAGTTGACCACGAGTTCGCGGACACCCGCCGTATCAACCTCCCAGGTGTTCTTGTTTATTTTTCTCCATGCCAGTGCAGCACCGGCGGCATTCTTAACGGTAAACCCCTGTACGTGCCGGGCGTATTCACGGACGAGATAGCTTCCCGGCGTCCACACCGGCATCTTCAGTTCCGTTTTTGCCGGGAACTGCGCCCAGTTCAGACGCATCTCGACTTCGAGGAGGTGCGTCCACGGCTTTTGCATTGAGATCGTATAAGCGATCTCGGGTGGTATGGGTTTTACCTCACGGGCTGCGGCCTTGGCGGGACGTTTCCTTTGACCCTGGGTGTCCTTATTCATAGAGAAAAGAATCATAAACGTCATGATTATTATAGCTATTGAACTGTACTTTCGGCGCATTGCTTTTAGAATCTCCGTCGAGATGTTATTGTATTTTTCTTGCTATCTTACTATAATTTCGCGGTTTGAGCAGGTGAGCCTCTGCGTTACGCGAGTCTAATGGACAAGAAGAAAACCGCCGAAAATACATCACCGCCGGCATCCGATCGATTTTTCACACCTCCGCTGATCATCATTTTTGTAACGGTCTTTATAGATCTTGTCGGGTTTGGGATGGTTATTCCGATCCTGCCGTACTACGCGAACACCGCCCCTTTCCTCGCCACGCCGCTTGAGATCGGCTTCCTGGTCGCTACCTATTCATTGATGCAGTTTTTCTTTTCGCCCGTGCTCGGCCGTTTGTCCGATAAATACGGGCGCCGGCCGATCTTGTTTATCAGCCTCCTCGGCTCGGCGTTCGGATATCTCGTGATGGGCCTCGCAACTACCTTGTTCTTGGTATTTCTGGGACGCGTGATCGGCGGGATCACTGGAGGTAATATCTCGACAGCGCAAGCATATATAGCCGATGTCACCTCGAAACAGGACCGCGCAAGAGGAATGGGGCTTTTCGGGGCTGCGTTTGGACTCGGGTTTATTTTCGGCCCCGCTCTGGCAGGTGTTCTGAGCAAATACGGTGTTCACGTACCGTTCTTCTTTGCGGCGGGCCTTTCTCTGGCAAATGCGATCGCACTTTACTTTATTTTGCCAGAGTCCCTAAGGCCCGGGGCCCGAGGCGAGTTGCCCAAGCGTAGATCGCGCCTTGTCGAACTCTTTGACTCTTTCAAAGAAAAGGAGTTTCGCGAGATAAACATTATGTATTTTCTGGTGGTTACTGCATTTTCCATAATGACGTACGCCTTTGTGCTTTATACCGCCTTTAGATTTGATTACACGCCGGAGCAGAATGGCTACTTGTTCGCTTTTGTTGGCTTCATCGCTATCGTCGCTCAGGGGGTGTTATTTGAGCGTCTCGTTAAGCGTTTTGGAGAATCGGCACTCATTGTTGCGGGCTGTTTGATGATGGTGGTCAGCTTGTTTGCCGTCCCGATGGTCGGCCCCCAATCAGGCGGCCTGATCGGCCTGCTGATCGGGACAGCCGTTCTCTCGCTCGGCAATTCACTCGCATCCCCGGGATTGACCAGTCTGGCATCCAAGACGGCAGATGAGAATGAACAGGGGCGGGCTCTCGGGATCTTGCAGTCAGGCGCAAGTCTTGCCCGGGTGATCGGGCCGATCCTCGGCGGTGTCCTTCTTAACAACGCTATAAATGCGATAGACGATTTCACGCTCTATCGCACTTACTGGACTGCTGCGGCGATTATGTTTGTTGCGTTTCTGGTGGCTGTCTACTTTGCAAAAACGGCAAAGCGAGAGTTGTTTACGTAACGACCGGATCAGCTAACTGCTCGTTTCTTACCAGCCTTTCTCTCGGTGGGGAAAACCAAACGAAACGTTGTGCCTTCGCCCTCAACGCTTTGAGCCTCGATCGATCCGTTATGTTCCTGAATAATGCCGTATGAGACCGCCAACCCAAGGCCCGTACCGTTTCCAACCCCCTTTGTCGTAAAAAACGGGTCGAACACCTTTTTAAGATTTTCGGCCGGTATGCCTTCGCCGGTATCGATCACCTCTACAATAACGCCATCGAGGCCGTCAGC
>JBBQGO010000136.1:0-6815 GCA_038323125.1 Pyrinomonadales bacterium | reverse complement strand
GACAACATATTTGAACTCTGAATACTGCAGCACCTCGTTAAAAGCGTTCTTCAGCCGGGTCGTAAGCCCGACATTGTCTTCGGTCCCGCGCGACGTGAGACGTGCCCTGAGAACCTCAAACGAAGGCGGCAGAATAAAGACGCTGACGGTCGTCTCAGGCATCCTGTCCATGATCTGGATCGCACCTTGCACGTCAACTTCGACAATCAGGTCCTTACCACTGCTAAAGACCTTTTCGCTCTCGGCCCGCGACGTGCCGTAAAGATGCCCGTGGACCTCGGCATACTCGAGAAACTCACCGCCCTCCATCAATCTTTCAAATTCGTCCTTAGCGACAAAATAATATTCCCGGCCGTTCTCCTCGCCAGACCTTTGCGGCCGTGTGGTGTGGGAAACGGAGTATCCGAGGTCGGGCAGCATACCGCGTACCTCTTTGATCAGGGTGCCTTTGCCGCCGCCGGACGGGGAACTGATGATTATCAGGTTGCCTTTCATTAGAGTTGCCACAGGTTAACATGGATAAGCGGCGAAGTGCATCCGCACGTCGATCAGCCGTTCGCCTGTCCCTCGCCAAACCATCTATTCGACATTCTGAACCTGTTCACGGATCTTCTCGATCTCGCTTTTGATCGCCAAAGCGTTTTCTTTGACGATCATATTGTTTGTTTTTGAGGCGATCGTGTTGGCCTCGCGGTTAAGTTCCTGAGTGAGGAAGTCGAGCCGTTTGCCCACCTCGCGTTCATCGGTGACGATCTCGCGAAAATGTTCGATGTGTGTCCTGAGGCGTGCGACCTCTTCTGAGATATCCGCCCTGTCGGCGAGGAAAGCGACTTCCTGAGCAACTCGTGACTGGTCGATATCTATCTGCGAATCGGAGTGTGCGAGCATTTCGCCGATGCGTTTTACGAGCCGCAGACGATATTCCTCGGCAACGTTGGCGGATTCGCTTTCGATAGCGGGAATGCGTGCTTCGATCTCGCTCAGCCGCGATAACATCTCGGTATTGAGCATCTCGCCCTCGGTGGTGCGCATTGCCTCGAGATCATCGAGGGCGACCGCAAAAACTTTTTCGACCGTCGCCAGGAACTCGGAGCCCGGCTCTTCCTTTCTCGTTTCCACAACGTTCGGGAGACGTGCGATCACATTCAGGTCAGGCTCGCCCTTTAGCGAAAATTCCTCCTGCATCTCCTTCATCGCGGCCAGAAAGCCCACGATCAGAGGACGGTTAAGCTCGAAATGGACCTCATCGCCGCGGTCATATTGCAGATTTACCTCGACACGGCCGCGTGCGAGGCGGCTGCCTATAAGTTTCTTGATCACCGGTTCGAGCAGCTGAAGCTCGCCGGGCAGCCGCAGGTTGATATCGAGAAATCGGTTATTGACCGTCTTCATCTCAACAGTTATCGAATAATCATTCTCAGACGCCGTGGCTCGTCCAAACCCTGTCATTGATCTCATATTTTAATCTCGCTAAAGTTTTCCATATCTGCGAATTGCAGTTCGTAAAGCTTCTTGTAGGTCCCGGCTCGTTTTAGCAGTTCTTCGTGTGTACCCGATTCGACTATCCGGCCTTTTTCCATAACGACGATCTTATCCGCCCGGCGGACGGTCGAGAGCCTGTGAGCAATGACGATCGACGTCCGGTTGTGCATCAGGTTTGCGAGGGCCTTTTGCACCAAAGCCTCGCTTTCAGTATCGAGGGCAGAGGTCGCCTCGTCGAGTATAAGGACCGGTGCGTTGACAAGCACTGCCCGGGCGATGGCGATACGCTGTCGCTGGCCACCCGACAGCATCACGCCCCGTTCGCCGACCAGTGTTTCATATCCCGTTGGAAGCTGGGCGATGAATTCATCGGCAAAGGCAACCGTGGCCGCATGCTCAACCTCCTCGTCCGTCGCGTCGTAGCGGCCGTAGGCGATGTTGTTTCGAATACTGTCGTTGAACAACACGGTTTCCTGCGTAACGAGGGCCATTTGCCGTCTAAGGCTGAGGACCGACGCGTCGCGGAGGTCTGTATCGTCCCAGTGGATCGAGCCTGAGGTGGGGTCGTAGAGACGCTGGATAAGCCGTGTGAGGCTCGATTTGCCGCCGCCGCTCTCGCCCACAAGGGCGACCATCTGGCCTTTGCCGATCTCGAGGCCAATGTTCTCAAGTATCTTTCTTTCGCTGTTTTGATAGTGGAACGATACGTTCTCGATCCGGATGCTTTTCTCAAGTGGACCGAGCAGGACGGCGTCAGATCTCTCCGGCAGCACCTCGCTCTCGTCCATGATATCCCAAACGTCGCGGGCCGCGGCAAAGGCTTTGTTGATCTCGTTATGCTGGCGCGAGATCTTTCGCATCGGGTCGTAGCTGCGAAACAGAAAGAACAGGAACGTAAAAAATTGAGCCGGGTCCATTCTTGCCGCATCTATTTCTCGCAAGCCAAAATAGAAAAGGACGATCACCGCGATGATCCCTATCAGTTCGACGGTCGGTGGCGATGTCGCAGCGATCCGAGCCGAGCGAAGGTTGGCTTTAGCGATGGTCTTTGCCACATCCAGAAAACGCGCATGCTCTCTTATTTCGGCCGAATATGCTTTGACGATGATATGGTTCGAGAGCGTTTCCTGCGACGTATCGTTCAGATTTTTATTGCCTTCGAGGGCTATATCGGCAAGTTTACGAAGGCGGCGGCTGTAATTGGTAGTCAGAAAGGCGATCACCGGAGCGATGATGAGTGAACCGAGTGTAAGGCGCCAGTTAAAATAAAATGCGGCACCGAGAAAAAAGGCGAGCATGAACGATTCACGCAGCACGTCGCGCAGATTTGATGACACCGCCTGTTCGATCGCCGCACAACTTACGACCAGACGAGACACGAGGTAACTCGACCGGTGTTTTTCGTAGAAATACGCTGATTGTTTGAGCAGGTGATCGTACAATTCACGCCTAAGCTGCAGGATCGACGACTGCCCGATCTTGGCCATCAGATATGACGAGAAATACTCGGCCACACCTTTCAGCACCGCAAAAGTGATGAGCATGGCGGAAATGGCCATCCATGCTCGAAACCAATCCTCCCGTGGGATAAGGCTGTTGAGGTCGAAAAGCGTTTTGGTTTCGCCGTTGGCATTTTGTAGGAACTGGTCGAATATCGGAACGAGCAGGGCACCGATCGCCGTTTCGAAAACGGCGCCGAGAACCATTGCCACAACCGCCAGCAAAAAGGTGGGCCAATGCGGTCGCACGTAACTAAGCAGGCGTTTGAGATCGTCCATTGGCAGAGCGGGGTAAATACTTGAATATACTTCACTACCGCTCGCTCTGTCCAAAATCGGTAACTTGCAACTCTCAAATCATCTATGGCATCTTTTTTACATTGATCCTTGATCTGGAGACAACCCCCTATGAACAATCCATTTTCACGTAAGGCACTTCTGCTTGTAATCGCTGCAGCGGCCCTGAGCATCAGCACGTTTGCCCAGGTCGATGTTGCGCGCAAGACGACTGCCATCACATACCCGCTCGATGAGACCGTTAGGGTCCAATTCAAAGGGACAACACGTTTCCCTCGAATGACCGGCAGTGCGAAGGTGAAGCGCACAAGCCGAAGCGGTACACGTGTCGAGTTATCGGTCGACAAAATGCCGCGTCCTTTCGAACTCGGCCGGGGTTTCGCCACCTATGTCCTTTGGGCTATCTCACCTACGGGCCAAGCCGATAACCTCGGCGAGATCAAACGCAGCGGACTGTTCTTTATCGATTCCAAGGTGAACGTAACGACGCCGCTTCAGACCTTCGCTCTACTTGTAACGGCCGAGCCTCACTTTTTGGTCAGCCGTCCGAGCCAGGAGATAATGCTCGAGAACCTCACGCCCACAGGGCGGAACGCTGCCGGAATAAGTACGGCGCCGTCAATAAACTATTTTGGTAATACGAGCGATTATTTTCGTGATCCGCGAACGCCCGAGATCGCGGAAACTGATTATGCCAGGACGCCACCGGCCATTCTGCAGGCAAAACAGGCCATCGCCCTCGCTCGCTACGCAGGGGCCGAAAGAGATGCGGCCGCCGAACTGTTAGAGGCCGAAACGATGCTTGGGAACGCCGAGAATGCATGGCGTGCCGGCCGGGATTCGGACACCATCGATATCGCCGCGCGCAAATCCATCAGCGCCTCGGTCAAAGCCGAGTCGATGGCCTTTCAACGGTCACAGGCACGCGAAAAGCGTAACGAACAGACGCGTACGGACGCTGAGATACGTGCCGCCGAGAACCGTATCACCGATGCCCAGGGTGAGATCGCCGATCTGCGAAGCGAACTGGCCCGCGAGACCCGCAACCGGGAACTCGCCGAACGCGACGCTCTGAATTACGCAACACAGGTAAAGGACCTCAGGGATGAGAACGGACGCCTGCGTGAGGACCTCGTCCGCGTCCGGATCGATTTTGAAAGCGCCAATGCAAAGCTCGCTGCTATCGAGAACGAAAAGCAAGCCGCACAGCAGCAAGTAGACGTGGCCGAGACCGAAGCCGCACTCATCAACTCGCTCAAGGCTTTTGGGTCGGTGGTGAAAAACGATCGGGGCATTGTCCTGACGCTGCCCGAGAACCTCTGGGCCAGTGCTCGTTCGGCCGATCTGGCTCCGCGGGCTGAGAGTACAATGTCGTCGCTTGCGGGCATACTGGCTGAGAATCCCGGCTACCGCATCACCGTCGAATCGCACACCGATAATGGCGGCAACCCCGATCAGGTCCAGACAGTTACGGACCGCAGGTCCTATACCGTCGCCGATAGATTCACGACGCTCGGTGTCGAAGAAGGCCGCATCGTCGCCAAAGGCCTGGGGGCAAGCGTCCCCGTCGCCCCAAATACCACCAACGCAAACCGCGCCAAAAATAGGCGGATGCAGGTAGTGTTGAGCCTCAATTAATGTTTTGGGTACTGTCTCAAAGCAAAAACGCCGGGTTCGTTTAGGACCCGGTTTTGTCATGCGGCGAGAGGCGATCTGAGGTTTCCAGGAGCTACCGCATTAGACATTCCATTGCGTTTTAAGTTAGAGTTGCCCTACTCAATCCCATTGAGCTTATATGAAAGCTCGAACTCTCACACTCATTCTGCTCTTCCTGCTTATATTCGTTTTCGAAGCGACTGATAGCTTCGCGGCGAACCTAACTGTTACAAAAACCGAAGATACCGCTGACGGCGTATGCGACGCCGATTGCAGCTTGCGCGAGGCCATTGCGGCAGCCGGTTCTGGGGACAACATCGATTTTTCGCCCGTCTTTCAGATCCCGCAGACGATCAGGCTGGTGAGGGGTGAGTTAGTCATTGATAAGGACCTACGTACCAACGGACCGGGATCGGGGTTGCTGACGGTCAGTGGAAATAATGCCGGTAGGATCTTTTACCTGACGGCACCGGATACGATCGAAATAAGCGCTATGCGGCTAACTGAGGGGCGTTTGGACGAGATAAGTACGGCACGCGGTGGTGCGATATTGCTTGGTGCGGGCACCCTAAGACTTACGGGACTTCTTATCGATCATAATTTCGCTCGTCACACGAGCACGAGTCCCCCGTTCGTGGACCTGGGACTGGGCGGCGGTATTTACGTGCACGAGGGCAGCCTCGTGATCGTAAACACCAGGATCGTGGCCAATACGGGACCAAACGCGGGTGGTATTTATATGGTTCGTGGCACGCTTACAGCGACCGACAGCGAGGTCAACGTGAATATCGGTCCCGGAATCAAACTGCAAGGCCCGACCCTTATGAATGTCACCAGAAGCAAGATCGACGGTAACATTGGCCGTGGCATAGAAGGGAGCGGAAATGCACAACTGTTTATCGCAGATTCAAGTGTCAGCGAGAACGAGCGGGGCGGCATCTTTAGTCGGGGTCAGGATCTTCTTGTGATCGACCGCTCGACGATCAGGGACAATACTTATAACGTGGGCGCCGCAAACCTTGGCGGTGGCATCCAGAGCTACGGGACGACAACGGTAACGGATTCGATAATCAGCGGGAACGAGCTACGTGGCGACGGCGGGGGTATTTATCACGAGGGCACCACATTGTCGATCACCAGGTGCGCGATAACCAGTAATCGTTCTACCCAGTCAGGTGCGGGCATTCGTAACGTCTCAGGCCAGTCTTATTTGAACAATTCGACGGTGGGAGGTAATCGGACAGGTGACAACCCCAATTCCGCTAAGGGCGGTGGCATTCGAAACCACGCTCAGATGACTATCACAAATTCGACCATCGCAAACAACGAGGCAGTCGGTTCAGGCGGTGGGATACATAGCGAAGCCGAAGCAACTACAATACTGCGGAATTCGTTAGTGGCTAATAACGCGGGCAACACCGGCAGCCCGGATTTTTTTGGGACGGCAACCTCACAGGGATACAACCTCATTCGTAGTACCAACGGAAGTTCGGGATGGCTGGAGAGCGATCTACTCGGCATGGACCCATTGCTCGGTCCCTTAGGGTTTAATGGCGGCGGTACGTATACGTACGCATTGCTGCCGGGGAGCCCGGCTATGAACGCTGGCAATAATGATCTTGCTGTCGACCCGGTAACCGGAATGCCTTTGGATGCGGACCAACGCGGGCGGGCGCGACGCATCGGCGGGAAGGGAGGTCTCGTGGATATCGGCGCTTACGAGGCCGATTATGCTCCGTTTCCGGTTTCTCTAACGGGCCGGCTCTTGACTTCGTCCGGACGCGGGATAGCGAGCGGCAGAGTAACGTTGAGCGGCCAATTAGGTGAGGTCCGCTACGCAGTCACAAACCCGTTCGGATACTACAGGTTCCTCAACCTCCC
>JBBQGO010000135.1:0-6913 GCA_038323125.1 Pyrinomonadales bacterium | reverse complement strand
ACCGTCCCTTTTCCCCTTCCTTCAAGATCGCAACGATCTGCGTCTCGCTAAACTTTGACCTCTTCATCGTTTTCCTCCATCCTCCTATGATGTCAGAAAATCTCTATTTCTAAACTGTGCACTTTTAGGGGTAGCTTACGGAAGTACGCCCTCACAGAACGGGACCAAGGCACCGGGCTCGATCACACCCCTTGGCGAAAACACGAAAACCGCTACGCCCGCATTTGAATAGCATGACATCCGTGCTATTATGGTTTTGATGATAGAGTCGTTCGCCGACAGGGCTACGGAGGATATCTTTAACGGTATCAATTCGAATGAGGCACGAAGACGACTACCGCGGTCGCTTTTGAGAGTGGCGTTTCCCAAACTGGACCAGATCGACTCGGCCGTACAACTAGACGATTTTAGGGTCCCGCCCGGAAACCGGCTTGAGACCTTAAAGGGCGAGCGTATCGGGCAATATAGTATTCGCATAAACAACCAATACCGGATCTGTTTCGAATGGACGCCGGGCGGGGCTCGAAAAGTTGAGATCGTTGATTATCATTAGATAGGAAGTAAAAGTAGATGATCAGAATTCCTAAGAATCGTACGGCGACGCACCCGGGCGAAGTCCTGCTCGAAGATTTTCTGGCACCAATGGGTATCACCCAAAAAGAGCTCGCGGATGCGATCCGTGTGCCGTTTCAGCGCGTGAACGAACTAGTTTCGGGCCGGAGAGGTATGACCCCGAGTACCGCTCTCCGCCTTGCGAAGTATTTCGGCGTGTCACCCGGCTTTTGGTTAAACCTTCAGATGAGGTGCGACCTGCAAGCTGCGGAACTGAAGGAAAAGCCGGTTTTGCAGAAGATCAAAAAGGCTCCGCGGTTAGCTGCAGAGTTAGATTGACGCGTTTAGCTGGTCGAGATATGGTATCGAAGGCGGAAACACGACCGGTTGGGAGTGTGTGGATTTCGGTCGTGGATACTGACGACGGAAGAAGACCCGATCTACCGCTTGGGCTTCCGCCTTTTTAGTTAGGGTACGATACTAACGGCTAAATGGTCAGCGCGGTACCGAGTCATTATATGTCGTTCGTGTCTCGTTTCAGATCGCGAGGCGACGGCATTTTTTGGCGGCAATCCTGGATTGCAAGTACGTAGAGGGTTTCATCGTGTTGATCGTAATCATAGATCACGCGCACTGAGCGTTTATAGATAAGTTGACAAAGCCCGTTCAGCCGTGGAAACCGAGGTCCGAGCGGGGCTCCCATCTCAGGAAACATTGTCAGGTCGTGATCGAGTTTTCGGATAATATCGAAGGCGATAGATTCGGGTAGAGCTTCCAATGCGGCAAAGGCCCGATTTGTCAGTCTAATATGGGTTACCATTAGCCGGAGTAGCCGAGACGCTGCTTCGCCTCTGTTAGGGAGATCATATTGCCCTTAGCTTTCTCTTTTAGCCCTTCTTCCACCAGATCTTCGAGCTCAAGATCATCCAACGCCTTAAGGTCTTCTTCGATCTGCGCGTAACGCCGGGCCGAGAGAAGGACCGCCGAGGCACGACCGCGTTGCGTGATAACGATCGGTTCTGCCGACTCATTAGCATCGGCCAGGATCTGTGCCGCATGTCGCTGTAGATCGGTAACAGGTATGATGTTCTTCATAGTCAAATACGAGTTTAGTTACGTATATCAATCTCAGTGTATGACGCTCCCGGTCAAAAGTAAAGAAATAAGCCGTTTCGCCTTTGACGTCGATAGTTTATTATTAATAAATGTTCCTGCGAAGTGCTTTACCCGTCGTCGCGATCCTCCTTTTATCAATTTCATCTATCAACGCCAATATCGGCTTTGATTGGCATCGTATGTCGTCCGAGCCTCTGATACGGATCGGCCTGATGACAAATTCGAGTTTGGTGACGATAACCACCGCGGATTCATCGCTGGTCGCTGTCAGCCCTGATGAGCCGGGCAGGATGCTGGCGACGGCTCGGGTGACTGTTTCGGCACGTCCTTACACGCCGCCCGAGGTTGATAATTATCGGATCGAATTTCAAAACCTCGCTACGCAGGCCGATGCCGCAAAGCTGGCAAAAGACATTCGCGAAGCAACGGGCGAAACTGCTTTTGCCAGTGAGGATATTGCCAAAAAGTCGTGGAAAGTGTGGGTAGGAATGGTAAAGGATACCGCCGCTGAAGCTGATGTACTAAAGACCACGCTCGCAGGCAAGGGGTTTCCAAACGCCATAACCCTGACGGAAAAAAAGGCGGTGATGTCGCCGGATGCCATCGCCCTGTCACACCAATTGAGGACAGCGGGAAATAGCGAGGTCCGCAGCCTGATAAGGCCTACGGGGTCGGCACAGCCTGCGGCTAGCGGCCCGATAGCCTCAAACCTGCGTGAAGTGGTCGTCAACGGGCCGAGCGAGCCGGCAAGGTATTCGTCGCTCAAAGCGGTCGCGTTCGGCTCGGCTAATGAACGGCTGAACCCGGTGAGGCTAAACGGAAAGGCATATCGCGGCAAACTCGAGGTTTTTGTTAACGCTCGCGGCAGCCTGACCGTGGTCAATGTGGTTCCGCTCGAGGAGTACCTCCTGGGCGTCGTGCCCGCCGAACTAGGACTGCCTCAGATCGAGGCGCAGAAAGCCCAGGCAGTCGCAGCTCGGACCTACGCTATCGCCAATATCGGCGGGTATGGCAAGCAAGGTTTTGATATGGTGCCAACCGTCTGGTCACAGGTTTACAAGGGCGTTTCGATCGAGACAAAAATGGGAACTCAGGCCGTAAACTCGACCCGCGGTATGATCGCCACATACCAGGGCAAACCGATCGTAGCGTTCTACACGTCAACCTGCGGCGGCCGGACCGAGAATTCTGAAAATGTATTTGATAAGGCCGAGCCTTATCTCAAGGGTGTCGAGTGTTCGCTTGAGGGCAGGCGCCACTTCGACCCTTTTATGGTAAAGACCGTGCGCCAGCCCGCAAAGCTTCGTGACGAAGGCAATCTCGAACTCGCCCGGCTGATGTCGCATCTCGCGGTCAACGGTTTTTACCTTTCAACGGCGCAGATGACTGACGACTGGTTTGAGGACGTGCCGAACGAGAACGAGATGTCGAACTGGCTGAACCAACTGGCGGCAAAGTTTGGCCGGACCTTCCCCAATGTTAATAAAGACACCCCCAAGCCCGTCGAACTTGCCCGCATCCTAAGCGGATTTATCTATTCACCCGGCTATGCCGATACGCTGCTTAGTGAGTCGGACATCAACTATCACCTGTCGTTTGACGATGCCTCAGAGATACCAAAGGACCGTCGTGCCGATTTTGCGATGCTGATGCGTGACGGTTACTTCGCTATCCACCCTGACCTGACGATGAAGCCCACGCGGCCTTTTACAAGGGCTCGAATGCTGAGGCTGATCCGCCAGATAATGGAAAAGAAAAAGTGGATGCCCGCACTGCAGTCTGCCACGGCACAGCCCACCACTGACGGCAAGCTGATACTAAAGACCGGCAGAACGGAAAGGCAAATAGCGATCAAGCCGGATGTGTTTCTGTTTCGCTCCTTTGGGAGCACGCTGTATCCGGTTCGCGAGGCGGCCCTAGTAGGCGGCGAGGCGGTCAACTTCCAATTGGACGTGACCGGGGCCGTAAACTATCTCGAAATACGGCCCGGCGACACGCCAACGTCGGCTGAAAGCATGTCACCGTTCACGAACTGGAACCAAACGCTCTCGGCCGGTGAGGTCCAGTCGCGACTTTCGCGTTATGTTAAGGGGATCGGCACCCTGTATGACGTGAACATCAAATCAAAGGGTTATTCCAGGCGCGCGGTCGAGCTCGAGATCATCGGTTCGAACGGCACCAAATCGCTCAGAGGGGGCAAGATCCGTTCGGCCCTGCGGCTCAACGAACAACTTTTTGTAATCGATAAACGGTACTCCGGCTCAAGTGTCGCCAGCTACACCTTCACCGGCCGCGGCTGGGGCCACGGCGTCGGCATGTGCCAATACGGGGCCTTTGGCCTGGCCAAGATGGGCGTCAAGTTCGACGAGATCATCAAGCACTACTATACGGGTGTCGACGTGACGAAGGCCTATTGACCATTTCAGCTTTCAGTTTTGCAATAATTCAGACCGGTGCTTAACCCCTGCGCCCGCTCAATGAGACCTCCGCCTCGCCCTAGCATCGAGCGCCGGACAAGTGGATCTAAGTAATAAAAGTTAGCAGCCGCGAGCACCGCAGTATGAAATTCTCAAAGAATCAAATCGTCGGTTCGCTCATCGTTCTGATGCTGATCCTGGCGGTCGTTTTTCTTCGACAATATATCTAGTTACGAACGTGCAAAACCCGCCAAGGCGCAAGGCATGGCCGCCCGCGATCAAACTGCCCGCACACCTCTGTGTTAATCTGGGTCTTCCGATGGACCACCCCAGCGAAAAGTCAATATACGTCATCGCGGGGCCAACTGCATCCGGCAAGACCGCTCTCGGAGTAGCGTTAGCGTTGCGGACAGGAGGCGAGATAGTTAATTGCGATTCGGTACAGATCTACCGCCGGATCAGGATCGCAACCGCAAAACCGACCGACGAAGAGATGCAGGGGGTTCCGCACCACCTGATCGACTACGTCGACCCGAATATCAAATACACCGCGGCCGCGTGGGCCAGGGACGCCGCAGCGAAGATCGCGGAGATCGAATCGCGCGGCCGGACGGCCATCCTCGTGGGCGGCACCGGGTTCTACATTCGTTCGTTGATGAACCCCTTGTTTGACAGTCCGGAAACCGATGCGGCATTGCGTGCCCGTTTACAATCCATCCATGCAGCTAGGGGGGCGGTCCACCTGCACGACCTTTTGAAACGCGTCGATCCCGAGGCCGCTTCACGCCTGCCGCAGAACGACTACGTCCGTGTTATCCGGGCACTCGAGGTCTACTTTCAAACGGGTGAACCGATATCGGCGCAGCAGCCGTCACGTCCTGAGCCTCCTGGTTTTGCTCAGCGTATGCACTTGTTCGTACTCGACCCGCCCCGGGCCGTGTTGTACGAAAAGATCAACCTAAGGACCGAAGAGCATTTTGCGGCCGGACTCGTCGATGAGGTCAAAGGGCTGCTCGCCGACGGGGTCTCGGAACAGGGTAACGCCTTGGGCGCCCACGGCTACCGGCGTGTCTGCGAGTTTCTCCGCGGGGAACGGTCGCTTGAGTCCGCAATCGAACAAGCAAAACAGGATGTGCGAAATTATGCTAAACGTCAATTGACTTGGTTCCGCCGTGAATCGGGAGCTGTATGGTTCCATGGATTCGGCGATGACGATGCGGTACAGAAGGCCGTTTGGCGATCTATCGAGCCGCAAAAATAAGATTATTTGTCCACTAACCTAAATTTGCTATAATCGGATACACTTTCGTTCGTTAAATTTTGGGAATCGAGGAATCGTTTATGGACAAGCCGGTTGCGCAAAATATCCAGGACGCGTTTTTGAATTCAGCAAGGCGCGAACGTATTACCGTTGTGGTCCATCTGCTCCACGGGGCCACCGTAGCCGGACGCATAAAAAGCTTTGACAAATTCTCAGTCCTGCTCGACGTTGGCGGCCCCGAT
Source organism: Pyrinomonadales bacterium (assembly GCA_038323125.1). Lineage (GTDB taxonomy): Bacteria > Acidobacteriota > Blastocatellia > Pyrinomonadales > Pyrinomonadaceae > OLB17. Next base: position 1,325 of record JBBQGO010000135.1, on the reverse strand, counting down.
GTTTTGATATTCAAGCACGCGATCTCATCCATCTCTCAGGAGCGTCGTCCGGCCGCAGAGCAGCAATCTTGACCGGAAAATTCATTACTTTCGAGGGTATTGACGGCAGCGGCAAGTCGACTCAATTGGGGATGCTGGCCGCCTCGCTGCGCCGCAGCGGCACGGATGTCGTTACGACCTGCGAACCCGGCGGAACACCGCTCGGCAGGCGGCTCCGCGAGGCTTTTCTTGAGACTGAGGAGCGGGTATCGCCCATGGCGGAGCTTCTTGCGTTCGCCGCTGACAGGGCGCAGCATGTCGAGTTCCTGATCAAACCTGCCGTCGCCGCGGGCCGGATCGTGATATCCGACCGGTACGCAGACGCCACGGAGGCGTACCAGGGGGCGGGCCGCGGCTTCGATGAGGCCACCGTAAATCAGGTGATCGCTCTCGCTACCGGTGGGCTGAAGACCGATCTGACACTTTTTTTTGATATTCCGGTCGACACCGCCTTTCAGCGGATGCTGCACAGGGACGACGTCCGATCTAAGAAAAATCGAATGGACGAGGAAACGTCCGAGTTTTACGGCCTTGTCCGGGCGGCGTATCTTAGAATAGCGGAACGCGAACCACAGCGTTTTCGCGTGGTTGATGCCACCGGCACGCCGGAACAGATCCACTTACTCGTGACCGAGGCCGTGTCGACGCTTCTTGTAACAGATGTTCAGTAAACTCGTCGGAAACGACAACGTAAAACAAACTCTCCGCAGATTACTGGCCAAAGGGCGGGTGCCTAATTCGCTGCTGTTTGCAGGCGACACGGGTATCGGCAAGCGTCAATTCGCGGTCGAATTGGCGAGGGCAATGATCTGCCCTGAAACGATCGAGGGCGAAGCCTGCGGGGCCTGTGCCCAGTGCCGGCGGGTCGGAGTATTTGCCTTTCCGAAACCTGATAACAAAGACGCACATAAACTAGTGACCTTTAGCGATCACGCCGACGTCGGGATGGTGATCCCCTACAACCGGAATATCCTCGTGGATGCTATCAGGCATTTGGAATCCGAGGCCCACTTTCGCCCTTACGAAGCCAGGGCCCGCTTCTTTATAGTTGACGACGCGGAAAAGATGAATGACTCGGCGTCGAACGCCCTGCTAAAAACGCTCGAAGAGCCGCCCGCTACCTCACATATATTTCTTATCACATCGCGTCCCGATTCGCTCTTGCCGACAATCCGTTCCCGATGCCAGATGCTGCGGTTTGCACCCGTCGAAGCCGCTGAGATCGAAAAATACCTTGTCGATGATCGTGCCTTCACGCATGATGAGGCAAGACTGGCCGCTCGGCT
>JBBQGO010000134.1:0-6916 GCA_038323125.1 Pyrinomonadales bacterium | reverse complement strand
AAACGCCCATCCAGTTGCTCTGATATCAAGGACGGGCCGGCGGTTTGACTGCCGGTTTAGTTGTGGGCGGCGCAGGCTGACGGTCCGCCGACGGCTGTGTGCCTTTAGGTTTGTCCGCCGGCTCTTTACTGCCGGCAGGCTCTTTCTTAACGGCCGCTGGGGTATCCGGGTCAGATTTGGAACCGGATGCCGGCGCTGCGGTGTTTGCGTTCACGTCGCGTGCCGTATCGGCCTTCTTTCGAGTCGAACTCGCGCTTGCCTTTGGCTTTTTCGGCTTGTCCGAGATCATTTCCTCGATCTTTTCGGTGTCGTCCTCTTCAGTTGCCTTTTTCAGGCTGTCGGGCTGATCGCCCTCACCCGGGCCTTTGCTTGTGACCACCAGTATTAGCTGGCCAGTCTTGACGGTTTCGCCCGTTTTCGGCAGCTGTTCGATAACCGTGTTAGGGCTTTCGGAGCTAAACCGGTCGGCACGCTTTTTGATCTTTAATCCCAGCAAGGCAAGTTCTCTTTCGCTTTCCCCATAAGTTTTTCCCGTGATCTCGGGCACCTTTACTTCCTCGCCCTGCAGCGACATATAGACGACCCCGGCCATTCCGAAAAGAAATGCCGCGGCGAGCACCGCGAGTGCCGCCAACCTGCCTAATGCTGAAAATCCCGAACTAACAAAACTCACGGTATATGTACCTCAAAAAATTAAAAGCCAGTCTAACATCTTTTCGAAAAAACAAGGAACTTAGCGTGCCCCTTACGGGCCTGCGAGCGGGCTCTATCTTCTCTCAAAAGCGGCTGCGAAGAAGCCGTCCATTCCATCTCGTTCCGGCCAGGTCCTCGCAAAACCGCTGTCGGTCAGGAACCTTTCAGGCATTCGCGGCAGGGCCTGACGAAAAGCATCGTTTGAAGCCATGAACTGCTCGCAGACGGCCTCGTTTTCCTCGCTCTCGAGCGAACAGGTGGAATAGACGAGCGATCCGCCAGGTTTAACAAGCTTTGATGCGTTCGTGAGGATGGAAAGTTGTTTCAAAGGTAGCTGCTCAAAGTCCCGCGGTTTCAGAAAATACCGGATCTCAGGATTATGCCTGATCGTACCGGTACCCGTGCACGGTGCATCCACCAGAACGCTGTCAAAAGCGGCGTCGGCAAACGGCAGAGCTCGCGCGGCGTCGTATTGCACGACCACGACACCGGCGGCACCCTGACAGCGACAATTTTCCCGCAGCATATCGACTCGCTGGTCGTAAAGGTCGCCCGCGGCCACGAGGCTGGCGTCAGACCCGTATCGCCGCGCGATGAGGCCGGTCTTACCACCGGGGGCCGCACATACGTCGAGAAATCGCCCGCCGGCTGGGATCGTGACCGCATGGGCCGCCATCTGCGACGCCTCGTCCTGAAAATAGATCTTGCCCAGTTCTGCCATTTCGAGCAGCTTGGGGTTGATCCTGGATGAAACATAGCAATTCTCGACGAACTCAGAGACGGCTGCCGTCGCCGGCAGGCCCCGCCCATTGTCGTCGTGCGGGGCGATCAGGCGAAAGGCTGCTCTCGGTAACTCATTGTTGCCGTGGGCGATCGCCGCGGCTTTGTCAGTGCCATGATCGCCTGTCCATTTTTCGATCAGCCACCGCGGATGCGACGTTTCGACGGATAACCGGTCCACCTCGTCGGAATATTCTAACGCGGGCATCGCGCGCTCGACCCGCCGCAAGATCGCGTTTGCAAAGCCGCTTGCGGATCTTTTTTTTGCGCGTTTGACCAGGTTGACGCTCTCGTCTATCGCTGAATACGCGGGGACCCGATCCAGATAGGTCAGTTGATACAGTCCCAAACGAAGGGCGATCCGCACCTCGGCGTCGAGTTTGCGTCCGCCTGCCAGAGTATCGATAATGCGGTCGAGATAGATCTGCCGACGCAATGTGCCGAGCGTGATCTCGTGACATAGCGAGCGATCGGCCCTGGACATTTCGGCCTCGTAACTGGGCAGCAGGACGGATGAAAAAGCCCGTTCGGACTCAATCCGAAGCAGAATATCAAAAGCCGCCGAGCGGGCGGGTGAGATATTCATTCGGGCACCTTGTACGGGGCCTTTTTAGCGTTTGCACGACGTTGAGAGTGGTCCGGCGTGTCGCCCTTTTGAAGCTCATTGTCGACGCTTACACGCTCGTCAAAAACGAAACACTCGCCCTCCCACAACGTTTGATCGCTTGGTGTCTCTTCGAGATATTTGAGTATCCCGCCCTTTAGCTGAAAAACCTCTTTAAAACCGATCTGCCTCAAATACGGAGCAAACTTTTCACAACGAATGCCCCCGGTGCAGAACATCGCCACTCGCTTATGCTTAGCAGGGTCGAGGTTTTCTGCGACAAAAGCCGGCAAATCGCTAAATTTCCCGGTTTGTGGATTGACTGCTCCGCGAAAGGTGCCGGTTTGGTATTCGTAGTCGTTTCTTGCGTCCAGTACGAACGTTTCCGGATCGGAAATGATGCTGTTCCATTCGCTGGGTTCGACATGCGTGCCTGCACCGAGTGAAATATCTACTTGTTGTTTTAAGGTAACGATCTCGGGCTTTATCTTGACGTCGATCTTACGAAATGGTGCTCCTTTGTGAAACGACACCTTCGTGACGAGGCGTGTATCGAGAGCCGCCTCGACACGCGGAACAAACCGCTCGATATCCTCGGGTTTGCCGCACACCATGCCGTTAAGGCCTTCGTTGGCGATAATTATTGTTCCGCGCACGTCCAGATCGATCAGGGCACTCCTTAGCTCGGCCTTGATCTCATCGAGCGGACGCACCGCCGGCAGGTCCTTGAATTCGTAAAACGAGATTATCTTGATTTTCGGAGCGTCTTCCATTCTTCTCAGGTCACTTTCCGAGCACCTCACCGGCCTGCGGCTGAGCCCCGTTCATAAAATCCTTTACGGTCATCCGACGTTTTCCCTCGGGCTGAAGTTCGTCTATCTGAAGCACTGACCCGCCGTCGCAGCTAACGAACAGCCCGCCGGCGTCGGCAGTTACTATCTCTCCCGTAGCCCGGGCATCCCGCCCGGATTCGTTATAGGCCGACGTATCCCAAAGGATCAATTTACCGCCGCGAAAAGTAGTGAACGCAGCCGGAAAGGGTTGGAATCCGCGGACCCTGTTCGAGATGTCCGCAGCCGTCATTCGCCAGTCGATCAGCCCGTCTTCCCGTTTCATTATCGGAGCGAGTGTCGCCAGATCGGGTTCCTGCGGCTTCGGCACAATTTCATCGAGCCCGCCCAGCGTCTCAGAAAGCAGGTCGGCACCCAGATCCGATAAGCGGGCCATTAGCTCAACAGACGTTTCCCTTTCCCCTATCGGCGTTGACCGCTGCAGCAGGATGTCGCCGGTGTCGAGGCCTGCATCCATTTGCATGGTGGTGACGCCGGTTTCCAATTCGCCGTTGACTATCGCCCAGTTTACCGGAGCTGCACCGCGATACTTAGGCAGAAGCGAAAAATGCACATTTATCGCGCCATGTTGAAAGGCGGACAGGTAGCTGTCGGGTAAGATCCGCCCAAAAGCAACCACGACAGCAACATCGGCGTTGTGAGACCGGAAGATATCGATCGACTCTGGACTTTTGATCTTCAGCGGTTGGTGGAGAGGCAGTTCATTGGCGACAGTATAGACTTTTACGGGCAAAGTCTTGATCTTATTTCCGCGGCCCGACGGCCGGTCGGGCTGCGTATAGACAGCCACAACCTCGTGCCCATCGATAATGCACCGCTCTAGCGACGGCACTGCGGCCTGCGGAGTGCCCATAAACACTATCTTCATATGCGATCGAACCAATGCTGACCGGCCCTTGCCCGGTGACGGTACCGTTGTTCTATCCGCAGGTAAAATGTTCCTTCCGCGAGAAAAGAGCGATCATTCTCGCGAAAAATCCGCACCTTCTCGAGAAAAATCGCTCACGTCTCGAGAAAATTTCGCTTCAACTCGAGATAAAATGATTTTTTTTCCAGAAAAAATCATTTTATCTGGAGGAAAATGTGTATTATCTCGTGAACTTCTCTCTTTATCTCGCGCTGCAGCCTATTTTTCTCCAGTAAAAACGTTCTCTTCGCGGAAGCGGATCCATCATGTCCGAATCGAGATCGGCACCTTGATCAACGGTGCAGGACACGGCACGATCGAGATGTCGATCTAACAAAGGGCATAATCGTGGCAAGCGGCCCCTGATCAAAATGCACAATGATAGTTAGACCCTTCGAAGGCTTTGACCCAGCGGTCGCGGCTTTGACGGTAAACGTTAAAACTGGCCCCCTCAAATGACTGCGTATAAGTAAAAACCTCGCTCGTACCGTCGCCGTTGTAATCAAATGCGTCCAGCAAAAGCTCGTGATGCACACCATCATCAACCGATTTGATCTCGCCGCTCATGACTTTAGACTGGTCGATCGCACGATATTCCCTATAACCCAGCGCATATTTATCTCTATTCGATTTTCCCGCTATAAAGAATAGTAGTCCGCGGGTGAGCTCATTGATCTCGACCCAATAGGATCCGACTATTTCGGCCTTACCGTCATTGTTTAGATCAAGGGCCGTAAGGTTATGGTAACGAAGCACTTTGGGCGTCAGTTTCTGCTGTGCATATTCCGCCCGCACCAGTGTTTCGATCTCGTTTCGCTCCGCATCGGTGGGCCTTCGCCGATAGGGCGCAGCCGCTGATTTGCTTGAAGCATTTGTTGCCAGACCCATGACGAGGCCGCGAAGCGGGGTCTTGTCCGAGGTTGTTTCGGCGGCAGCAATATTTGCAGAGCAATCTGCCTTCGGATCGGAGCTCTTGACCTCGACCGAGCCTGAGTTAGCCGCCCCGAAGATCAACCGGTACGACGCGCCGGGCTTGTAGTAACTCTTATTGAATGCCTCGATCCTTCGTCGCTCGTCGCTGCCGCTGACCGCCGGCTCTAGCTTACCCTTATTGACGAATGCGATCGGCTCGAGCGTTGTCCCGTCCCTTAAAACCGCGAAGATAACGGGTCTTGGCGGTGCCTGGGCCGCAGGCCTGGTTCTCTGACGCTGCGCCGCCGCGGCGCCTGCAAACGCAAACATCGCGATTAGCACAAAAATACGTAGGGGGGCTTTTTGCATTTTCATAGAGTGCCTTTCCTTTAGCTACTGATCGTTGATAGTAAAAAAGCCGGACACAAGGCGACCGGCCAAGGGTTTAAAGCTTCTGCGCGATAGTCTTGCCCTGCATAAACTGCAGCAGGTACTCGCGTCCGCCGGCCTTTGAGTCGGTACCACTCATATTAAAGCCGCCGAACGGATGGACGCCGACCAACGCTCCAGTACATTTTCGGTTAAGGTACAGGTTGCCAACGTGAAAATCGCGCTTTGCACGGTCTAGACGTTCCTGTGACGCCGAATAAACGGCACCGGTAAGTCCAAACTCGGTGCCGTTGGCGATCTCGATCGCGTGGTCGTAGTCACGTGCCTTGATAACGGCGAGAACGGGTGCAAAAACCTCTTCCTGTTCGAGCGTTGACCCGGGTTTGACGTCGTCAACGATGGTAGGCTCGATAAAAAAGCCCTCGGCGTCGTTGCCCGAGCCGCCGGCCACCACCTTTCCGCCTTCTTCGACAGCCTTTCTGATGTAATCGAGCGTATTATCATACGAACGGCGGTTAATGACGGCAGCGAGGTTTGTGTCACCCTCGGTCGGCGGGCCGATCTTTAGTTTTTCGGTCAGCGCGAGGACCTTTTCCATCAGCTCGTCATGGACCTTTTCGTCGACGATCAGACGCGAACAGGCGGAACACTTCTGTCCCTGATATCCAAACGCAGCGGAAACAACGCCCGGAGCGACCTCGTCGAGATCGGCGTCGTCTGCAACCACGATCGCGTCCTTGCCGCCCATTTCGGCGACTACACGTTTGATCCAGATCTGGCCTTCACGGGTTTTTGCTGCTTCTTCAACTATATGCAGGCCGACGCCCTTGGAACCGGTGAATGAGATAAAGCGTGTGTTCGGGTGCGTAACCATCGCCTCGCCGGTCTTGGCGCTGCCGCTGATGAAGTTGACCACCCCGGGAGGGAGGCCCGCCTCTTCGACGATCTCGATAAACATTGCCGCGATGGTCGGCGAATCAGATGATGGCTTGAGAACGACGGTATTGCCGGCTACTACGGCCGCCATGGTCATTCCGGCCATTATCGCCAGTGGGAAATTCCACGGCGGGATGATCGCACCGACGCCAAGCGGGATGTATTCGAAACCGTTGTCTTCGCCGGGATGAGGTGTCACGGGCTGTTCCTCCGCCCACCGAAGCATTTCGCGTCCATAGAACTCACAGAAGTCTATTGCCTCAGCAGTGTCGCCATCCGCCTCGGCCCACGTTTTCGAAACCTCAAAAACCATCCAGGCGGACAGTTCATGCTTGCGATCACGCATGATCGCAGCGATCCTGAACAAATAATCCGCACGTTCGGCCGCCGGCACATTTCGCCATGTTTTGAAGGCAGCCGTAGCCGTCTCGATCGCACGGTCAACAAGGCTCGTATCTGTATCGCCCTCGGAAAAGATCCCGACCACCTCTGATGTCCGGGCAGGATTGATGCTCTTAAACTTTGGATCGAGTGCGATCTTTTCGCCGCCGATAACGATCGGGTACTCGCGCCCGAGTTCGCCCCGCACCTTTTCAAGAGCGGAACGCATCGCCTCAGCATTTTCCGGTTTGGAAAAGTCGGTAAAGGGTTCGTTTTTGAATTCGTCTAATGATTTTTGAGTTTGCATGATACTAATTTTTTCTAACTAGTCGTTCCTTAACAATATAAGTTGACGGCAGCGGGTTTTGATTCATTGGAGAACCGAAGCCAGATTTGGTTTAGGTAATTTAGGACAAAAATAAGTTGTTCGAGGGCTTTTCTGGTCCAGCTTTTGAAATTGAA
>JBBQGO010000133.1:0-6952 GCA_038323125.1 Pyrinomonadales bacterium | reverse complement strand
GAAAATGCTTTGCCAACAGAATGATCTGCCCGATGTGAAAAGCGTAATGCATCATCTGGCGGTTGATGGCCTCGACGATCGCATGCGGCTCGCCCCGTATCGTCACGGTTCTCGCAAAATCGTCGACTTTAAGCGGTTCGACCGCATCGAAAAGAGTCTGCCAGCCCGATCGCCAAAACTCCATCAGCGACTCGCGTGAATCATCGCTCAACGCCACAAATTCGCCGTCTCTGAACCGCTCGGGCTTTTCACCGTCACTCGTAAGAAAATCGGTCCATCGCGAATGTAGATTGCCGGCGATATGCTTGACGATGATAGCTATAGAGTTGGCCTCGGGATCGATCAGCGCGAAAAACTCCTCGTCGTTCACCTGCTCGATCGCACGCTCGGCCATCGCTTTGTGATTGCGAAACGACTGAAGAGCGTCGGTGTGATAGTTTGCGATCACGTCCATGGTCATAGCTTTATCTTCTCCGCGGCCAGGTTACGAGAAACCGTTTCCTGCTCGCCAGTCAGCATATTTTTTACGGTAACTTTCTTTCCGGCTATCTCTTCTTCTCCGATCACGCAGACCCATCGCACGTGGATCGAATCGGCATATTTTATTTGTTTTCCCAGCTTGTCGGGCTCGGGGTAGACCGCGACGCGAATTCCTTGCATTCGTAGTTCGGCGGCGAGCTTTAACGAATCGGCTACTGTTTCGTCGTTCCAAACGGTCACCATCACGTCCGCGGCTCCGGCCGCGTCGATCTCGGGCGGGAACATCCCGCGTTCCTCCATTACGACTAAAATGCGTTCAAGTCCGAGCGAGAAACCGCAGGCTGGTATCTGGTCCTTGCCAAACATACCGATCAGGCCGTCGTAGCGTCCGCCGCCGCCCAGGCTGCCGGCAAGGTCGGGGACGTTGATCTCCATGATCGCACCTGTGTAATACGACAGGCCGCGGGCGAGGCTCGGGTCGATGACGATCGGTGCCCTAGGTGCAAACTTTAATATCTGGCCGAGTTCGGTCAACACCTCGTTGCTGACGATGTTGATCAGATTGGCGACGATCGTGCGATTTACGTCTTTTTCCTGGCCTAGGATCTCTTCGGTCTTGGCAAAGATCTCCATGAGCATCGCTGCGGACTCGTCCGAGATGCCGCGGTTCGTCAATTCCGCTGCGACACCCTCGGCACCGATCTTGTCGAGTTTATCGATGGCGACCAGTGCATCAGAATGCAGATCCTCGGGCACACCCGCTGTGTCCAGGATGTCGGCCAACACCTGGCGGTGATTCAGCCGGATCGTAAAATCCTTAAACCCGAGCCGACTCAGGATCTCGCTAACAGCCGACATCTGTTCGGCCTCGACTACCATCGAGGTTGAACCGATAGCATCGACATCGCACTGGTAAAACTCGCGAAAGCGTCCGCGGGCAGGTCTGTCCGCGCGCCAGACGGGTTGGATCTGATAGCGCTTGAAGAACTTGGGCAGGTCGTTCCTGTGATTGGCGACCACGCGGGCCAGTGGTACGGTAAGGTCGTATCGCAATGCGAGGTCGGCAAGCGATTGGGGATTGGGGATTGCGGAGTGCTGATCATCAGAGTTAAGAATCTGGTCAAGCTTTTCACCGCGTTTGAGGATCTTAAAGATTAGCTGATTTCCCTCTTCGCCGTATTTGCCCGTCAGGGTTTCGATGTTTTCGACCGCGGGAGTTTCGAGCGGCTCGAAGCCATAGCTCTCGAAAACTTCTTTGATGACGCCGATCACGTAATCGCGCTTTCTTACATCAACAGGCAGAAAGTCGCGCATACCGCGTGCGGGTTTAGTACTTGCCATAAGCGATTAGTTTACCGCAGAGACGCTTAAGACGCGGAGAGAGGTAAGAAGATTGGCCCGGGAAGCATCGTATTGGAAACGGGAATTCACCGCTTACAGGGATGTAGGGGATAAAAGGGATAAGATTTAAGAAACTAATCAACCGCCGTTAAATCCGATCTTTATCCTTCCATTATCCCTTCCATCCCTTCCATCCCTGCAAAAATTCCCCACGGTTAATTTCATTCGTATCGGTTTTTCAACTCGACGTAGTTTCGCCATGACTTGTCGAGAATTAACGGCTTACAGGGATGTAGGGGATAAAAGGGATAAGATTTAAGAAACTAATCGACCGCCGTTAAATCCGATCTTTATCCCTTCCATCCCTTCCATCCCTGCAAAAATTCCCCACGGTTAATTTCATTCGTATCGATTTTTCAACTCGACGTAGTTTCGCCATGACTTGTCGAGATAGGCGAGTTCGTCGTCCGTGAGGTCGCGTTTGACCTTGGCTGGTGAGCCCATGACCAATGAGTTAGGTGGGATGATGGTGCCGGGAGTCAGCAGGCTGCCTGCGGCGACGAGAGAATTGCGGCCGACGCGGACACCGTCGAGCAGGATCGCCCCGATCCCGATGAGGCATCCGCTCTCGACATGACAACCGTGAAGAGTGACGCGATGGCCGACGGTGATCTCGTCCTCTAGCGTGGTCGAGTGGGTCTTCGAACTCACATGGATGACCGTCCCATCCTGTATATTGGTTCGTGCTCCGATGCGTATGCGGTTAACATCGCCGCGAATGATCGCCCCGAACCAAACACTCGCGTCCTCTCCGATCTCGACATCGCCGATTATGATCGCGTCCGCGGCAACAAATGCAGTCGGATGGACCGTCGGTTCGATCCCGTTAAACGCTTTTGGGTAGTCCATACGCCTCATATTCTACCGGCCCAACTTTCGCCTGATCGCACCCACCGCCTTATCGAGTTCGCGCATACGCAACAGCCTGGCCATTATCACAAATACCAGCCCGCCAATAACTATCGGCACAAATACCTCGATCATCCTTATCGAAAATGCTTTTTCGGCAAAGTAGTTTGTCAGCCATTGATAGCTGAAATAGGCTGCCGCCCCCATCACCGCCGACGCGATCAAGATCCGCACGAACGACGAAGCGATGTCCCATCCGTTGATCCTCTGTATTCGGCGACGCATAAAAAACGCGAGCGCCATAAAATTGACCGTAGCGACGAGAGACGTAGTGAGAGCGACGCCGACATGGCCGTAGCCGTTCGGACGTTCGGGCGAAACGCCGACGCCCGAAAGGAGTTGCATCATCCCAAAACTCGCGGGCACATGGACGAGGATCGAGACCAGGCTGATATACATCGGCGTCTTGGCGTCGTCGCGAGCGTAGAATGCCGGCGAGAGCACCTTGATCGCGGCATACGCCGCCAAACCGATGGAATAGGCGGTCAAGGCCCACGCCGTCATATTCGTGTCGAATGCCGTAAACTCTCCGCGTTCATAGATGAGGCTGACGATCGGTTCGCCGAGTACGATCAGGCCGAAGGCCGACGGTATGGCGAGCAAAAGCACCAGCCTGATCGCATCGGACAGGGTTGAGCGAAATTTAAGGAGGTTGTCTTCCGATGCGAGACGCGAGAGCGTCGGGATAGCCGCCGTGCCTATGGCCACACCAAAAACGCCGATCGGAAACTGCATAAGCCTAAACGAATAGTTTAGCCACGAGGCCCCGCCATCGATGCCCGATGCGACGATCGTATCGACGAGGACCTTGACTTGTATCGCCCCTGTCCCTATGATCGCCGGGCCCATCAAACGCATCACCCGCCGCACGCCTTCGTCGCGAAAGCTTAGCCGCCACGAGAAGCGAAAGCCCACCTTGAACAGCGACGGCACCTGTATCAGCAGCTGCGCGGCACCGCCGAGCAGCGTTCCGATCGACATCCCGATGATCGCCCACTGGGCCGCGTCGCTCGGTATCGTAATCTTGTCGATCGAGCGTTCCCATTCACCGCCGCTTAGCCAAAACGCAAGGCCAAGGCCGGCGACGATCGACACGACATTAAACGCCGTCGATGCCGAAGCCGGAATGCCGAACCTGCCCTTGGTATTAAGGACACCCATAGCAAGTGCGGCGAGGGCGACGAGCAGGATAAACGGGAACATTATCTGCATCAGCAGCGTCGCCAACGCTGCCTTTTCGGGCGGGTAATAGTGGTTGGGGTCGCCGAGGTAGTTGTAGGTGATCAGCTTTACAAACAGCGGCGACAGAAATATACCGGCGATACAGATGACACTCAAAACGACGGCCAGGCCGTTAAATATAAGGCTCGCGAGCCGCCATGCCTCCTGCTCGCTGTTCTTTACCTGATAATCCGTAAAGACCTTGACGAACGCGGCCGACAGGGCCCCCTCGGCAAACAGGTCGCGGAGCAGGTTGGGAATGCGAAAGCCGACGATGAATGCGTCGTAGAGAAACCCGGCACCGAAATACTTTGCAAAGATCGTTTCGCGAACGAGCCCGAGCAGGCGTGAGAACATCACCGCGATCGACACTATGCCGGCCGAACGGGCCACGCTCGCATGTTTCACCTCGGGGCTCTCGGCCTTGATCGCCGCATTGCCCGGCTCCTCAGGTTCGGCCTGTGGCTTTGGGCTTTCTGCGTCCGGCTGATCCTGTTTGTTCTCACTCATGTGGTACGGCGGGAATTATCTCACGAGTGCCATAAAGAAAAAAGGACAAGTCTCGCCAGAGGTCATGGTATGTGAACAGGAAACCTTTGAGTCTCTAAAGTTTCAACAGCACGGCCAACGTCGATATCAGCGCGATTGGCATCGAGGGGGACTTCCAATGACGCCCCCCGCGATATACGGTCCATTGAGGAAATACCGTAAATTCACCTGTGAGACCTGTGACCCTATCTTATTTTTCTCAAAGGATGTGACGGAGAGAATGGATGACAGGGATAAGAGAGATAAAAGGGATGCCAAACGGAGTGGTGCGAATGTAACGCAGATATCGCAATGATCGCGGAGCATCCTTTTCATCCTGTTTAACCCTGTAAATAGAAAGCCTGTTCGTGTGTAGTAGTTGCTCAGTGAATAAAAAGACGCAGTTGGGCATGCCATCTCACGTTTACCACAACGAAAAAAAGGAAGCAATTGACTTGCTCCCTTCATCAGTATCTTGTTTTGCTCGCCTGAGCGGCTAGTTACCGGCGGCGCGCGTATCGGGGTATGTAATTCGGGTTTTGGCGAGGCGGGTGTCGAGTGACATAGCGTCGTACTTGATGGGGACGGCACCGCCGAGCTGGCCCTGAACGATCGACACGAACGAATTTTGGAAGGCTCGGAACTGCGGGACGCTTCCGCGCTGGTTAAAGATCACAAAGAGCATCTTGCCGTTACGCGTATTGACCTCACCGGCCAGGGCGCTTACGCCGCCGTCCGTTCTGCCGAGCGTGCCTGTCTTGCCGACAATGCTGCCCCGCGAATATTCGCTGCCGAACCGTCCCTCGAGGGTGCCCTTGTCGATACCCGCAACGGGCATAATGTCTGCAAATGTCAGTTTGTATCGTTCCAGGTCTTTGCGAAGCGCACGCAGCAGCTTCATCATGGCATTGGGCGTTACCCGGTTGATGCCCAGGCCGCTTGAAGTTTGGATCGAAAACTCTGCGGGGTTAATGCCCGCGTTGAGATGTACTATCCGTGCGACTGCATAAGGGCCGCCAAGCAGGTCGCCCAATCGCTCGGACAGAAAATTATTCGAATAGCAAAGCGTCGCCTTGAGAACCTCTTTTATCTGGGCTGACTCATGCGTAAACAGCAATTGCAGGTTGGTCGGTATTGGCTGGACATAGATCGATCCGTTGAAACTGACGCTGGGAACATGCGGCACCTTGCCGAATTTGCCCGAGTAGGACAGATGATTCATCCAAACGCGTGTCGCAGCCGGATTGCGTTTCGACGCGTCCAACGTCGAAAATAAGGTCTGGCCACCCACGTGAGGCGATTGAGCATAGTTCATTACGAAGTTATCCGTGATGATCAGGTCACCGGTGACGGTTCGAACGCCCATCCTGTTCAGTTCATTCGCAACTGTTACGGCGTGCTCGTATCCGAAGATCGGGTCCTTGCCCGACATATAGATGTTGCCGTGAAGCGTGCCCGTTGCACGATCGAGGCTGCCGTCTGTGTAAACATTGGTCGTAAAGCGAAACTCAGGCCCAAAGGTCTTTAGGACGGCAAAAGCGGTAGCGACCTTAACGTTAGAGGCCGGATTAAAGGCAAAGGTGGAATTGCTCTCTATGACAACATTGCCCTCTAGAGATTCCACAAGAATACCTGAATACCCCGGAATGGATACGTCCGCAAGGACCGGAAACATCGTCCTAACACCCGGCGTGCGGGTAACCGGCAGGGCACTGCCGGTTTTTTGGACCAAGGATGGCGTCGCCGAGGGCACCTCGTTGGCCTGTGCTTTCGAAGGGACCTGAATGTCCTGAAGCATTGGCGGGCGAGTCGCTTGAGCGAGGCCCAGGCTGCTGAAGAACAATATTAAGGCGACGGCAAATGATCCGGTGAGTTTTTTCATTTATTAATGGATATTCGGACTAGATCAGGCAGGCTTTCGCGGCACCAGAAAGCAACGCAACTATCAATATAACATAGCGAGTCAACCCCTGTCCATTTTTTTGAATTTATTATCCGAAGCCTTGTAAACATTGCCTCTCATTGGATGGCTGCCGCGGCCTTCCGGATGCTTTAGATTCATTATTGCTTATGGCAGCAATAGATTTTGATTATGATAGCGAGAGTTGCGGGAGCCGCCTATTTGCTTGCGACAGGCCTAAGCTGCATTGCGAAAAGAAGCCCGATCTTTGCGAACAAGTTGGGTTCATTCCGGAAGGATAACGGGTCCTTCGCGATCGGGCAGTTCTCGTTCGATAGGTTGTTTAAATTGATCGCGACAAAGTTGGTATCGTTACGGATAAACATGGAATCCTTCGCGAAGGACGCGGCACCTTTCGTTAAAGGTTAAAAGCGTTACCGATGGATACGATGTCTATCGCGAAAGATCTGAAACTCTTCGCGATAGATCTGGTCTCTTTCCGCAAGGACATAT
>JBBQGO010000132.1:0-6963 GCA_038323125.1 Pyrinomonadales bacterium | reverse complement strand
TACTTTTTATTACTCTGCCAGCTATTTCTTAAGCTCTTTGGGTATCTCCTCTTTTTTAAAATAGGTTCGTCATTGTGATAGATTGAAATCACGATGCCTGATACCGCAATATTCACTCGATCATTTTCATCCCGTACGGATCTCGTGCTTTGGCCGTTGATCCGTGCCGTTATATTTTCAAACGCGATTTTGACCGTTGGTGCCCTGCTGAGTTTCTCGGCACCCGCCCTGGCGCAGACGGATGAGAACAGATCACAGCCTGTGCTGGTGCAGCCGGGTGCTCCGGGTGCGCCGAGCCGCGTGCTGCCGCCGTCGACCAGGGCGGTGCTTCCTCCGCGTTCAGCAAAGGATGTGGAGTTTATGCAGGGTATGATCATGCACCACGCACAAGCGGTTGAAATGACAGCTTGGATCGCAGCGCGAACTCAGAACAAGGACATTGAGCTGATCGGGGCACGCATTAGCCAATCACAGGCCGACGAGATCAAATTTATGAAACGATGGCTTGAGATACGCGGCGAGCCCGTGACTGTGCCGATGGTGGGAACGTCCGATGCTCATTCGCATGGAAATCATGGCGCGGGCCATGAAATGATGATGCCCGGAATGCTTACGCCACGGGAGATGGAGGCATTGAGAAATGCGCGCGGCACCGAGTTTGACCGCCTGTTCCTGACGGGCATGATCCAGCACCACGAAGGCGCTTTGGTAATGGTAAAAGACCTCTTTGACACCGCCGGTGCCGGACAGGATGCCGAGCTTTTCAACTTTGCGACCGATGTCGACAGCGGCCAGCGAGCCGAGATCAGAAGCATGCAAACTTTATTGGATAAATAACCGTAAGAGAAAAAATGAATAGAATACAAACCACCACTATTAGACTAACCAGAGCAGTTGTTCTCGTTTGTTCATTCTTTGCTGTTCTGACCCACGCT
The DNA here is from genome assembly GCA_038323125.1 of Pyrinomonadales bacterium. Lineage (GTDB taxonomy): Bacteria > Acidobacteriota > Blastocatellia > Pyrinomonadales > Pyrinomonadaceae > OLB17. The sequence goes on along the minus strand of JBBQGO010000132.1, from coordinate 6,028 downwards.
CAGGTCGCGCAGCCGGACCTTCAGCCGACCATGCCGGCCGGAATGAAGGGCGCTGATGTAAATGACCCGCGGGCCAAACTCCGGCCAGGCATGTACGACGCGGGTGAAGCGTCGCTGGGCATGAGGCACCTTTTCCTGCATCGAAAACCTGTGGCGTTCCAACTCGGTACGGACAACCCTGATGATCCAAAAGTGACGACGACACTCGGATCTATCGGTGTCGGTGACGCTTCACAGATCCCCGGGCCGCTCAAATTGCTTTTCGCCCAACTTGCATTCTCAAACTCTGACCTTGCGTTCCAGGGCGATCATCTGTTCATGGGCAATTTCTACGGTGTGAACATCTATGACATCGCGGACCCGATGAAGGCCAAGCTGGTCACATCTCTGTTGTGTCCGGGCGGCCAGGGCGATGTTTCTGTCCACAAGAACCTCTTATTTATGTCGGTTGAGATGCCGAACGGCCGCCTTGATTGCAGCGCACAGGGTTTTCCGGCCCCAGCGCCGCCGGCGGCAGATCAACCGGCCGGAATGCCCGTGCCCGATGCTCAAAAAGATCGCTTTCGCGGTGTGAGGATCTTTGACATCTCAGATATCCGAAGTCCCAAACAGATCGCGGCGGTGCAAACCTGCCGCGGGTCCCATACGCACACGCTGCTCGTTCCTGAGAACGATAAGAACAACGTTTATATCTACGTGTCGGGCACTTCGTTCGTGCGACCGAGTAAGGAACTGGCAGGCTGTTCGGACGGGCCGCCTGAAACGGACAAGGATAGCGCTCGATTCCGTATCGAAGTGATCAAAGTGCCGCTCGCGGCTCCGCAAGATGCCATGATCGTATCGACACCGCGTATCTTCGCGGACCCCAAGACGGGTGCGATCAACGCACTTAACAGCGGCGGGTCGCACGACAGCGGCGGAAGGCCGGTTGATACCAACCAGTGCCATGACATAACTGTGTACGCCTCGCTGGGGCTTGCAGCCGGGGCCTGCGCGGGAAATGGAATACTGCTGGACATCAAGGACCCGGTCAATCCCAAACGCGTGGCCGCGGTGAACGACCCCAACTATGCGTACTGGCACTCGGCGTCGTTCTCAAATGACGGAAAAAAAGTAGTGTTCACAGACGAATGGGGCGGTGGAATGGCTCCGCGGTGCCGCGAGAATGACCCCGACAAATGGGGCGCCAATGCGATCTTTCGCTTGTCGGGCACTACGCTTACGTTTGCCAATTACTACAAGCTGCCCGCCGCTCAGACTGAGAGCGAGAACTGTGTTGCCCACAACGGTTCCCTAATTCCGGTGCCGGGACGCGATATCAAAGTGCAGGCATGGTACCAGGGCGGGATCTCAATAATGGACTTTACGGACGCTGATAAACCGATGGAGATCGGGTATTTTGACCGCGGGCCGATCGATCCGAACATGGTCGTGATGGGCGGCCCATGGTCCACTTATTGGTATAACGGCATGATCTATTCCTCCGAGATCGCCCGAGGACTGGACATCCATGAGCTGACGCCGACCAAGTTTCTCACTCAAAATGAGATCGACGCCGCGAAGTCCGTACGGGTGACGGAGCTTAATGTGCAGAACCAAGTGCGGATCGTGTGGCCCAATAAACTGGTAGTCGCAAAGGCCTACATCGATCAGCTAGAACGTTCACAGGTCCTGCCCGCCGACCGTATCACCGCCCTGCGACAGTCGATACAAAAGGCCGAGGGTTCGCCAAAGGAACTCAAAAAGCTTAAGGGCCAGGTGCCCTCGCTCAACAAGGACTACGGAATAACAAAGAGTGCTGCGGATTCAGAGCGGCTGCAGGCCCTGGCTGAGATCCTTAAGCGGCCCACAGTATAATCGCACCGAACCGCTGTTTACGCATGCCGCACGTGCCCTGATATTAGGGCCGTGCGGCTTTTTTTGCAGTGCTTTTCTCCATGATCTGGATGTAATTGCTCCGCTCGTACGCCTCGGGGTCCGCGACGTGCAGCTGGCTCATTGATCCCTTAAATTCCTCGATCGACCGAAATGGCATATCCTGCATATATAGTTCCAGGTCGGACAATATCTGTCGGATGTGTGGAATACCCTTCTGCAGCAAGGCCGATGCGACCATTCCCACATCGGCACCTGCGAGTATATATTTGATCAACTCCTTCGCACCGTGAATGCCGGTCGTGGCACCCAGCGAGACAGGTACACGGCCGAACAGGACGGCAATCCACAGCAGCGGCAAACGGATCTCGGAACGAACGCTAAGGTCGAGGTTTGGCAGGATCTCTAATGAATCGATATCGAAGTCAGGCTGATAGAAGCGATTGAAAAGCACCAGGGCGTCGGCCCCTGCTGTCTCGAGCTGGCTCGCCATATTCCCGACCGACGAGAAATAGGGGTTTAGCTTGACGGCGAGCGGTATTTTTACCGTTTCGCGAACCATCTTGACTATATCGAGATACCGCTTTTCGACATCGGCCGACGTCATCTGTATGTCAGCGGGTATGAAATAAACATTGATCTCCAAGCCGTCGGCGCCAGCCTGTTCGATCTCGCGTGCGTATTCTATCCAGCCCTCCGGCGTGACGCCGTTCAGGCTGGCGATGATCGGAATATCGACGCGCTCCTTCGCCCTTCTGATCAGTTTCAGATAACCCACCGACCCGACCGCGTAATCGCCCGCATCGGGAAAGAGGTCATTATTCAACGATCTCTCAGTGGTTGGCGCCTCCATGCGAATTTGTTCTTCAAACAGCGAGAACAGTACAACGGCACCGGCACCGGCGTCTTCCATCGCCGCAATGTTATCGGCCTTCTGCGACAGGGGATTTGCTGAAACGACCAGCGGTGACCGCAGTTTCAATCCCATGTACGTAGTGCTTAGATCAGGCATATTTCCTCCCCTTTTCTGCGATGTCGGTAATGATCGGGCGGTTTGGCCTGATCGAGTATGTGTCGTCGTTCAAAACAATTAAACGCAACACGTGTGCCAGCCACGCAAGCTTTATTTTGGCGATTTTACAACGCCGGATGAGTTTGTGGTTGACTTTAAGCCGGTTGAATAGCGTAAAAATACACACCTCGCAGAAAAATTTCGCACGCCGGGTCCCCCTGGGTGACCCGCATTAGAGAGCGATCAGTTTCGTAAAGGACGGTGTGTTAGAATTGCTTGCACAGTAAGTACACGGCACTTATGTTTATATACATTCTGGCGTCACTGATCGGCGTAACTGCGGGGCTCCGGGTGATGACCGCACTGGCGGCTGTCAGCTGGGCGGCGTATGCCGGATGGCTTCCGCTTGATGGTACATGGCTGGCTTTTCTGGGCTTTACCGCCACCCCTTATATTTTGACTCTGCTCGCGATAGGCGAGTTGATAAATGACAAGCTGCCGCGAACACCCAGCAGGAAAGAACCGCTGCCCTTTTTAGCCCGGATATTGATCGGTGCCGTCTGTGGTGCGGCACTAACGGCCGGAACAGGCTCGGTTATCGGCGGTGCGGCCGCAGGCGCAATAGGAGCAGTCGCCGGTACTTTGGCCGGTTATGAAATACGGACGCGAGTCGCAAAAATGGCCGGCGGGCGCGATCTTCCGGTCGCCCTTGCAGAAGACGCAATCGCTGTCGCAGGGGCTTTTCTGATCGCGTTTGGAGCGGTACGATGACCTCAGTAACCGGCAGAGCGGTGTTCCGCGTTTGCGACGAACTCCACAGCAATTTAACTCTCCACGTTCATGAATTTACCGGCTCTTATCCGCTTATGTGCGGCCCCTTTCCGTAGGAAGCCGGTTCCATTCGCCAGGGTTCTGAATTTGTTGTGTATGTTCCCGGCATAGCTCTGCAGGGGTGCAAAATTGTTCGGTAGGTTCATTAAACTTCTTACATATACTTCCGAGCAACCTACAGAACAAGGTCGACTTCACACCTAACAACTTCGACATCCTACAGAACAAGGTCGATTTCATACCCAGCAATTTCACCATCATGCAGAACAATCTCAGATCTATACCGAATAATTTCAGATCTATACCGAACATTTTGAAGATCATATAGAACAAGATGGAATTGTTCTATATTCCTGGGCCGGGCGCAGGACAACCCGGCCCGTTTTACGGCACTCTTAAACTGCGATAAACTTGCTACACCGACAAAGTTTTTAGATTCTTGGCAGACATAGTGAGGACGACATGACATTTTCCCGACGCGATTTTATCAAGACAGGCGGACTCACGCTTGGATTAGCGGTGCTGCCGCTATGGGCACGTGACGGTCAGACGCTAGCGGCCGTTTTTGCTGATGTTAACAAAGATGCTCTTGCCGATGTGGCTTTGGCGACCGCAAAGAAACTTGGGGCGAGTTACGCCGATATCCGCATCAACCGCTATCGGGTTGAGGCCGTCAATACGCGCGAGCGGCAGGTGCTGAATGTGTCCATCGGACAGAACTTCGGCTTTGGCGTGCGGGTGCTGATAAACGGCACGTGGGGATTCGCAGCCAGCCCGATAGTCACGGTGGATGAGGTAAAGCGTGTTACGACTGAGGCGGTTGCGATCGCAAAAGCCAATTCGGTGATAACCAAACGAAGGATCGAGTTAGTGCCGACGCCCAAAGTGACTGCCACGTGGAAGAGCGCTTTTGTAAAAGACCCATTTGACGTGCCGGCGGATGAAAAGGCCGCCATCCTTTTAAAAATAAATGACGCGGCGATGGGCGTAAAAGGCATCACGTTTGTGAATTCGTCGCTAAGCTTTATTAACGAACAGAAATATTTGGCGACCTCGGATGGGTCGCGGATCGAACAATACATCATTCGTACAAACCCGAGCTTTAGCACGACGGCAACCGACCGCACTACGGGTGATTTTCAATCTGTTGAATCGGTTCGTGAGGCACAGCAGATCGGTATGGAGTACATGACCATGCACGACTGGGCCGCCGAAGCCAAAGAAGCTGCCGAGCACGCGGTGATGAAGCTCAAGGCGCCGACGGTCACGGCGGGCACGTACGATCTGGTGCTGCACCCGTCGCACCTGTTCCTGACCATTCACGAATCGGTCGGTCATCCGACGGAACTTGACCGGGCCTTGCTGTGGGAAGCGAACTACGCCGGAACGAGCTTTTTGACACCGGACAAAACGGGCAAGTTGCAGTACGGCTCTAAGATCGTCAATTTTGTCGCCGACCGCACAGAACCGAAGGGCCTCGCCACGGTCGCATTTGATGACGAGGGCGTGCCTGGCCAGAGCTGGCACATCGTCAAGGACGGCGTCTTTGTCGATTGGCAAACCACTCGCGACACGGCCGGCCTGATCGGAAGAAAGACATCTTACGGCTGCCTGCACGCTGACAGCTGGGGCAGCGTTCCCTTTCCGCGTATGCCGAATATATCGCTAACGCCTGCCCGCGAGAACGTCACGCAGAACGACCTGATCGCGGGTGTCGACAAAGGGATCCTCATTATGGGCCGCGGCAGCTATTCGATAGATCAGCAGCGTTACAATTTTCAATTCGGCGGCCAGACCTTTTGGGAGATCAAGGGCGGCAAGGTGACGGGCATGCTCCGCGACGTGGCTTACCAGTCGCGGACGACCGATTTTTGGGGTGCCTGCGACGGGCTGGGCGGCGAGGCGACATATGAGATACCAGGGGCAATGAATGACGGAAAGGGCGAACCGGGCCAATCGAACGCGGTCTCGCACGGGTGCCCTCCGGCACGTTTCCGGGGCATCACCGTTCTGAACACAGCCTCGGGCACCGATGCCGGCCAGATGGAGGACTTTCATTAAATGCTGCTGACTGAACAGGAAGTTAGATCAATAACACTAAAGATACTCGGGATGGTCAAAGCCGACGACGCGGCGGCAAGCGTAAGCAGTGATAAGCGATCGCATCTGCGCTTTGCCGCTAACAATGTCCTGACCAGCGGGACACGTGAGGGCCGCGGTGCCAGCGTCACCGTCTGGGTCGACGGCAAACGCGGCTCGGCCTCGACGAATGACCTTGACGACGCCAGCTTGCGAACGATGGTCGAGAGC
>JBBQGO010000131.1:0-6987 GCA_038323125.1 Pyrinomonadales bacterium | reverse complement strand
GTGTCGAGATACCGGTTGCCCTGGTCGTCCCACACATATTCGCCTTCGCCTCTGACGATCGCGATCGGCTCCTGATAATAGGTCGCCACTGCCGGGAAAAGAAACTCTTTATGCTTTCGGATAGCGTCAGAAAGCGTCGATTTTTGTTCTGCTGGATTCATAGGATTGTACCGTCTGGGTTCACGAATAATAGCAAATATCGAGTGAGATGTGAATGCGGCGAAAAAGCTGCGGCAACTGATGCTATCCGTCGTCAAATAGACGCTTCGGCACCGGCGATGATGCTCTCGCGTAACGAAGGCTGCTCCCCTTTCGGCGAAAAATGTGCCCGCCATCCAATATAAAGCCTCGATGTCATACGAAAGCCTGCCCGGGCAACGTGAAACGATCACTTCGCCACGTGAAAAAGTCGCTATGTCACGTGAATTGTTAAAACGGCCGCGTGCAAAAAAGGCCGCGGCGCTTGATTCTGTCGCGATCGCGCGTGGTACTTGGTCAATGTCGGACGACGTGGGGAATGTTTAGCGTGAAGGCGGGAATGGTTCAGGTGGTTCACGTTCCGATGCGCGTGAAAACGCTTACGATTCAAGCGTACGGGGCCCGTTGTCACCAGACCTGACGGCCTGTCCATGCGGCACGGGCTTCATTTCACCAGCATATGGACGGAAATCAAGGATGGGAATATGGCGCACCGGCAGAACAGTTTAGGGTTTTACAACAGAAGTGTTCAAGGCCTGAATACGCTGTTTTGCGTAATTGAAGATCGTAGCGTTTGCAGGCAGCACTTTTTCATAGGCTGTTCGGGCGGAGTCGTCCTCGCCGTTAATACGGTATATCTCCCCGATCTCATATTGCGCCTCGGCTCGCTCGCTGTCGGTGATACCCTTTAACTTCAAAGCGGTTTCAGCCTGTTCGTGGGCGAGAAACATCGCATTTCTGTTTTTTGTGTTCCTGATATATTCGCTATTCGCGATCAGTGTTTTTAGCTCGTCCTTTTTCGAAACACCTGGTGACTTCACGGTCTTGGCCATTTCGGCACGAGCGAGCTTTTTATATTTTTCAGTGTCGGCTGGCAGGGCGGCATTCGCCTCCTGCATTTCCATGATATGGCTCATTGCCGAGACACGGAAGATCGTGGCGCGTTCCGCTACAGTGGTACCTTTTACGAGCAAAGCGTCGGCAATATACTTTCTGGCGACGGGAAATTTTTTATTGCTCGCAAGCAGCGCGGCCAACTCGTAATAGGCAGAGATCTTTTGCCCGGGCTGGGCACCTGTGAGCATCGTTATCCGCTCGTACGCTCCCGTAAACGTGTCAAGATCACGCACACGCCTCCCGAGGTCCGCGAGCTCCAAATATGCCTTGGCCCGCAACTCGTGCGATCCGTCCTTCATTTCACCTGCCGCCCTAAGATCGTCGAATGCGGCTGTCACTTCGCTCATGGTGAATTTGCCGAAAGACATACTCCGTATCGTACGTCTCGGATCTTTGGACGAGAGCGGTTATGTGAAGATCGGGGGAAACGTTTTTCATGCTTAGGACCTTGGCATACTGGTCGCGAGCCAGGGCGGTGGGTTCCTTTTGAAACTCGCTCTTTAACCGGGTCCGAAACTCAGTGACACGGGTGCGTTCGCCCGCATAGATATCGCCGAGCATCAGATGGATCTTCGCTTGTTTTTCTTCAGTCACTCCGCTCAATTCAGTGCGCTTTGATAGGCGTCATGAGCTTCGTTGACACGCGGCACCATTTCTGTGCGGTTCTTATATTTTCCGAATTGCTGTTTCACCGTCCGCGACATTTTCGCTAACACTTCGCCCAGAGCGATCAATCCGTCAGCTTTTTGAACGTCGTTTGCGGCGAGGGACACAGCTTTTTTAAAGTTGGCCTCGGCGTTCGGGTTATCGTTCTTTTCGGCCGCAGCCTTACCCGCGGCCATGGCGGCGGAAAACGTTTTAGGTCCGTCCGTTGTCTGGGCGAACAAACCCGGGATAGCAACAGCCGCGAATATCATGATCGCAATGATCTTCATATAAGGTCTTCTCCTCGGTACGAGGTATTCTATCTGGAATGCGTGCCCGCCGCGCTTTGAACCGTTTCTATTTCGACTACTGTCCCCTTTCCAACTGCGCCGCCCTTAGTTCATCAGCCTGAGCGAGGACCGTGTTTCCGACTATTTTGTAATAGACTGCCCGAGCACGATAGACGTTTGGAAACCGCGGAGCGAGCTGGATGCCGCGATTAAAATCGGCGAGAGCTTCGTCATTCTTCTTCATATTTAGAAGAACAAGGCCGCGATGAAGCCAACTGCCCGCGTCGTTCGGAAGAACCTGCACCGCTACATCGAGATCCTTCTTGGCCTTCTTAAAATCATATAGATGCATATGGGCAGTACCGCGGTTATAGTACCCCGCCGGCTCGTTCGGATTGAGCTTGATCATCTCGTCAAAGTCTTTTACCGCCGCTTTATAATCTTTTAAGTGATTTATATATATGGCGCCGCGGCTAAGGTAATTCTGAAAATTGCTGGGGTCTTTTTTTATCAACTCCCCATAGTAATCGACTGCCAGTTTGAATTTACCCTCTTTTTCGGCTTGTGCCGCTGCCGCCGTTATTTCGCCGGTGGTGACTGCGGTCGTATCGTTATTCTTTTTTGCGTCGTCGTTTACCTGTTGCAGCGTGGTGCCGTCGAGCGGCTTCGTGTCTGCGACGTTCTTGTCGGACGGTTTTTCACCGCTGCGGAGCAGCCTGAACTTTTCGGTGAGCATTTCGGCATAGCTGGTTAACACTTTTCGTGTCGCGGCCATATAACGTGCGCGATCGGTCGGTATGACTAGCGGGGTAAAGCTCTTGGTCGTGCCCGAGAAATACTTTTGCGAGGCGAGTGCGGCCTTTGAGGCGTCCTCGCGCGGTTTGTCTGAGAAACCAAAACGCTCGGCTATGGGCAATGCGCTCTGGTACATGTCAAACTTGTTTCCCCGGTCAAACAGATAAACCCAGCTCTGCGGAACGCTCATCACGCCCGAGATAACGTAATCAGAGTGAAAATAGGGATCGCCATAGAGCCATCCTGCCCTATCCTGTTTTACCTGGGCCTGCAGCATGATCGACGCAAAATCTACGACGACATCGATCATCATCAGCCCCGCCCCGACGGACTCAGAGGTTTTTGCAAACTTTTTCATCTGGCCATAACCGACCAATTCCGGTGCTCCCATGGGACGCCAGCGATAAAGTACAGCTCCGTCATACGCATTGACCGAGACCCACGCCTGGCCTTCTTTGCCGTCAAAATCAGCGCCCTTTTCTTTCGCCTGCGAGTTGAGGCGGTCGATATAGTATTCAGTTTGCTTCACGGATTCGAACGGGGCGGTCGCGATGCCAAGCTTGGTGAGGTTAGCCGCGAGTGTCTGGTAAAACTCATCGGTCAGCTGCTGCAGGTCCGCGGTCGTGATATTTCCATCGAGGTAAACCGTCACGTCCGCTGCGTGATTACCCGTGGCCGCGGCACGCGAGGTTACGGTCTTGTAATGAACGCGTACCTGACTAAACGCGAGCTTGTCTGTTTTTTTGATAACGTCGGGTTTACCAAATGTACCCGCTTTGACGTACTTGATAGTGTCATCGGCGATCTTTTCATAAGACTGGGCGATGGCGACCGAGGCAACAACAAGCGTTAGGACGATGAGGTTCAAGATTCTTTTCATATCTACAAATAGCTCCCTATAAGTAATCGCAGAAAAAGAGAGCAAATCTGGTCAGATCTACTCTCCACTTCAAACGCATTCGTAAATTACGGGTTAGGCTCTTTTTTACTTCTTACTCGCTGGCTGATCCATCGATTCGGCATCGCCTTTTCCGATAGTGAGTTTCCACTTGCCGTCCTCTTTTATGAAATCCATCGGACGCCATTTACCATTTTCATCCAGATATTCGATGGTCGCCGTATTACCCTCGATCTTTTCATTACGAGCTTCCGCGGTCTTCGCCTGCGGCTTTTCAGCAAGTTCCCTGAGTCCGTCCTCTACCGATTTGTCTTCGGCTTCTCCCATTTCCTTAAGAAATTCAAGAATGTCTTTGGAGAGCATGCCCTTTAACATCTCGATATCCTTTTCTTTGCGGGCCTTATAAGCGGCTTTGTAGGTGTCGGTGGGCGAATCGTCCGTGACCGAGGTTTCGAGTGCGGCCAGGGGCTCCGCGGCAGCTGCGCTGTTTGTGTTGGTCACGATGGCAGAGTTGGATTGCTGCGTGACCGTTGCATTCGTATTCGCGTCCGACCCGCACGCGGTCGTTGTTCCGATAAGCGCCGCCGCTAAAGCCAGCGCAGTAAAAGTATTTATTTTATTCACAATTCTCCTTTCTTTCTGTAGTTAAATTTGCTTCCGGTAACGGATCAGAATACCCGTATAATAATATGAAAGACGATGGCCAACAACGTTCGAGATCTACTTAACCATCGGGTCGCCGCGTGTGCGGACAAAACCTTTTTGTTTTCTGAGACTGACGGCCGCAGTTGGAGCTATGCCGAGTTCGACGCCGCGGTCAACCGCACGGCAAATATGCTTCGGTCTGAGGGCATCCGAAAGGGTGACGTAGTAAGCCTCCTGCTGCCCAACTCCGCCGAATATATCATCGCGTACTTTGCCTGCTGGAAGATCGGTGCCATAGCGGGGCCCGTCAATTCCCTACTCAAGGCGGACGAGATCGAGTGGGTCGTCGGCAATTCCGAATCGAAGCTGTTGCTAGTCGGCTCGGAGTTTTTAGATAGGATCCGTGCGATCAAAGAGCCGCCAGCCGTTATCTTTGATCATGTCGACGAGGCGGCCGGGGACCTCGACGACGCTCTCGACGAGGCCCGGATCGACGCCGGTGACGACGCCATCATCATTTATACCTCGGGAACGACCGGCAAGCCCAAGGGCTGTCTCCTGACCAATCAAAACCTGATCGCAAACGCCGGGCAGATCGCCAACTGGATGGGTTTTGGCGAAAACGACCGCCTGCTGACGGTCATGCCGCTCTTTCATATGAACGCCGTTTCCGTGACAACGATGACAGCTCTTTACGCAGGTGCATCGACGGTGGTTACCCCCCGATTCTCGGCGACTCGTTTTTGGGACATCATCGATAAATACGAGATCACATCTTTCGGATCGGTCGCGACAATGCTGTCGATGCTGCTCGCTAAGGAAGAAGAGCGTCGAGCCAGCCCGGACGGCGAACGGCGAGTATCGGGTCGTGAACGGCTTCGTTTTGCTATGTGCGGCTCCGCTCCCGTTCCGGCCGAACTGCTAAAGAGGTTTGAGCAAACCTTTGGCTGTCTGGTGATCGAAGGCTACGGGCTATCGGAATCGACTTGCCGCTCGACGTTTAACCCGCCCAATGAAAAGCGTCGTCCCGGCTCATGCGGAATGCCGATCGGTAATGAAATGAAGATCTTTAACGAGGACGACAACGAGGTCGCTGACGGCGAATTGGGCGAGATCGTACTCCGCGGGCCAAACATCTGCAAGGCCTATTTTAAGAACGAAGACGCTACTCAAAAGGCTTTTGCAAACGGGTGGTTCCACACCGGCGATATCGGCTATCGCGATGCCGATGGCTTTTTTTACATAGCCGACCGCAAGTCCGATATGATCATTCGCGGCGGCGAGAATATCTATCCGCGCGAGATCGACGATGTACTATATACGCACCCCGCCGTCGCCTCGGCCGCTGTTATCGGTATTCCGGACGATATATACGGCGAAGAGGTGACAGCGTTCGTCGTCCTCAAGGATGGCTTCCAAAGCTCCGCTCCATTCAAAGGAGAGGTGGACGACGCCGCGGTGGACGGGGTGATTGTCTCCGCCGAAGACCTCATCAACTTCTGCCGTGAACACCTCGCAGATTTTAAATGCCCCAAGACGATCTGCTTCGTCGATGAGATACCGAAAGGCCCTACCGGCAAGCTTCTCAAACGAGAGCTTGCGAACCTGGCCAGCACGTCTGCGTAGTGCAGGTTTGACACAGACACGCAATTCTCACAATATGTTGCAATGCTAAACACAATGGACTACTGGCTTTCGTCCGACATTGACATGATGGTCGGGGACGAGATCGAGCGTTGGCGCTCCGATGGAAAGATCGGTCGCATCTGGCAAAAGGACGCGGCCGTCTGGACCGGGGACGACGAAGCGATGTGGCTCGACTGGCTGGAGGTAGTCGGCGACGAACTAGCCAATGTCGATCAATACACGGCGTTTCGTGAGGACATCGAATCCAATGGCTTTACGGATGTCCTGTTGATGGGAATGGGTGGTTCATCGCTCTGCCCGGAGGTCCTCGCCCTTACATTCGGAAAAACCAATTTCCATATTCTCGACTCGACCGTTCCGGCGCAGATCAGAACTGTGGAAGAGAGCCTCAATCTCGAAAAGACGCTCTTTATCGTCGCTAGCAAATCAGGCTCGACGCTCGAACCAAATTGTTTCAAACAGTATTTTTTCGAAAAGCTTGCCGCGATCGAGGGACGCGTTCAGGCCGGAAGGCAATTTGTGGCGATCACCGATCCCGGATCGAAGATGGAGCAAGTGGCCAAGGAAGACGGCTTTCGGCATATATTCTACGGCAACCCGCGGATCGGCGGCCGGTTCTCAGCCCTGTCGGCCTTCGGAATGACCGCGGCGGCGTCAATGGGCCTGAACGTCGAAGATTTTCTACTTACTACGCAGCATATGGTCGAAGCGTGCAGAAAAGATGATCCGAAGGCCAATCCGGGTGCGCTTCTCGGAATCATTATGGGTGTTTGTCACAAGTCCGGACGCGACAAACTGACAATCTCTGCCTCGCCCGAGATACACGACCTCGGTGCGTGGCTCGAACAACTGATAGCAGAGTCCACGGGAAAGCAAGGTGCGGCCATTATCCCCATCGACCGCGAACCGGTGCAGCCCGCTGCCGACTACAGTGACGATCGCGTCTTTGTATTCCTGGGCCTCAAGGGCCAA
>JBBQGO010000130.1:0-7015 GCA_038323125.1 Pyrinomonadales bacterium | reverse complement strand
GCTCGTCAGTGCCATCTCGCCGCAGTTTATAAGAATGCGTGACGACAAAGAGGCCACGCCCGAGGACGTAAGCATCAAGCAGGTGAGCGACCTCGTCGCCGTACCCGAGGCTGACAAACCGGTACACGCCGATGACGACCCGGCCAGCGAAATACTCGAACGCACCGTCTATACCAAGATCATGAAAGGCAATAAAATGGTCAGGAAGCTCTTATTGTGGAAGACAAATAAAGTCGATCGCGACGATTTCCCCGGTTACGTGGTCTACCTAACCGATTTCAGCCCCAATCGCCAAAACCCGCTAGAACGCGACATCAAGATCTCAAACAACGAAAAAGCCGCCCGAAAGATGTTCGACCAACTAGCGGAGAAGTATTTCGTCAGCGGCTGGGAAAAGGTGAAGTAGAAATGCGAATACTGACTCCGTAGTTTCGATCCGTCCGCCTGTGCAAAGCTCGCACCAGCTTATTAACCACTGCACTGCACTGCACACTGTTAACTCTTCACTCTTCACTGTTCACTATTACCTATTCACTGATAAGCCGTTTGCGTTGGCCTGTCACCGCTCAACCCAAAATGAAAGGCATCGAACGAACCGTTTGATGAATTCCGCCGATACCAATTGCCGTCCGACGGGCGAAAGACCGATATATCGGCCCTCCCGTCGCCGTCATAATCTCCGGGCGTTGGAATGTCTTCGGGTAATCCGAACACAAACACCGAAAAGGTCGGCGTGGCGCTGTTGCGGATGTAAAAGTTACTATTCGACGGGCGAAAGACGGCGACGTCGGTTTTACCGTCTCCATCGTAGTCAGCATACGCGAGCTTGTCGGTCGGTAAGCCAAACTGCTCGCCGCGGAACGACCCGTCCGAACTGTGATGCTGATACCCACACACTGTTCGTCGTCCTGAAAACCGCAAAGTCCGACTTGCCATCCCCATCAAAATCCCCGACCGTCGGCCTATCGCTCGCAGCCCCAAATTGATAGGCCATAAACGAGCCGTCCGAACTACGCTGCAAATACCAGGTCCCATCACTCGGCCTGAATACACAGACATCCGCCTTCCCATCCCCATCATAATCCGCCGGCGCCGGCAGATCGTCAGCCAGCCCAAACACTTCCGTCCTAAACGTCCCATCCGAACTATTTACGATATACCAATGCTGATCCCAAGGCCGAAATACCGCGATGTCCGTCTTCCCATCCCCGTCATAATCCGCCGGAACAATCCTGTCGGCCCCTAATCCGAACAACGTCCCAGAGAACCCTTCCGTCGATCTCTGAATATACCAAGCTCCTGCCGACGGCCGAAATACGGAAATATCCGTCCTCCCGTCGGCATCGTAGTCAAATGGAGTGCTTTGTCTATAGTCACCGGGTGCAACCTCGACGGAGCCTTTATCACATCGTTCGCCTGTTAGCCGCGGCAACCCGCGCTGATCGCTGCTCGGCGAAATGTTATGACACTGATTTATGAACAACGGGATCTGATTTAAAACAGGACTGTCTGGTTGCGGCACATGTGTTTTGGTATGGCCCCCATGAAATCCAAAATTGCCCAACTTTGGATCCGAGCCAGTGACGTCATTTGCCATAAGATTTATAGTACTTCCAACGAGATTCTCAATATGATTATAATTCTGCGACGTAAATGTTCCTTGAAGGTCAGGTCCTATCGGTGACTCGTTGTCCGCGATGATCGTACTTTTTAGACTGCCGGTCGTAGTTATGTCTTGCAGCAAGCCTCCCCCTCTGATCGTCGCAGTATTCGAAGCGATCGTGCAAAAATTCAGACTCACAGGGCCCTCGCCATAAATTCCGCCACCGCGGGCTGCACGATTTCCGCTAACCGTCGAGGCAGTCATAAACATTGTTGCGCTGCCGCCAGAAGCTGGTTGGTCGTTGTAGTTTCCGCCTGCGATCCCTGTCTCGCCGTTCGTAGCGGTATTTCCGCTGATCGTCGAACGGCCAATGAGAAGAGCCGCTCCGGTAGTCATGATTCCGCCCACAGTTGGTGCAGAATTGTCGCTGATAGTCGAATCGACAAAGATCAAGCTGCCCGAGCCGTCTGGCGGATGGAAAACACGAGCTCCGCCCGCTAGATGGCTAGCCAAATTTCCGCTGACCCGACATAGCGAGCAATCGAAATAAGTATTCTCGGTATAAAGACCACCGCCATAACCTTCCATCGATCCACCCGCTGTACTGATCGATTGATTGTCGCTAATAGTGCACCTTGTACAACGGAGCCCAGTACTTCGGGATGTTGCGCTTATTCCCCCGCCCCACGCACTGGCAACCGACGTGTTTACAATATTTCCTGTTATCGACACGTCGGTAAACTGATGGCTTGCAGGGAAGGCGGTCCCGCCGATGCTATCAATGTCTATGCCCCCACCGGCTGCTGTCGAACCTGCGATTCCGCTCCCCGCTCGGTTGTTCCTTATTGCACAATTCGAGATCGTCAGGTCAGCCCCTCTAGTGCCGACGCGAATCCCGCCGCCGCTATCCTCAGAGATGTTGTTCTCTACTATTACGTCGTAAAGCGTAAGACCGGAATCTTGGTCTTCGACAGCAATTCCTCCCCCTCCGGCATCCGGTATGGAGACGAACAGGTGTTTCCCATTTCGAATGGTTACGCCGCTCAAATCGACAACGGCCCCATTGAGGATGTGCATAACCCTCTCGCGAGCTTTATCGGGCATAGTGTTTGCTTGGATGATCGTGTTCGCGGAACTTTCACCCTGTATAAGGATTCGTGACGTGATGTCCCAGTCTCCACTCAAATTAGCGTCCTCTGGAAAGTCGGCCAAAGTCTGTGTGTAAATCCCCGCGGGCAAAACAATTACTGTGCCTCCCGCGAAGGCATTCGCTTCTGTGATAGCAGCTCTTAGGGAACACACTCCAGCTTCGTCCAGGCAAAACCCGTCGCCCGCTAGTTTGTCCTGGAGGTCAGCCGGCGTATTCACCCACAAAGTCTGGGTTGGTGTTGGTGTTGTGGGCGGCACCGGTGTTTACCCCGGCGTGGGTGTCGGGATCGGGGTGGGCGGCACTAGAAATACTGCGTCCTCGCGAATAGGACCGTTCATCACAACCGTTGCTGGGTTGTCAGGACCGCTGTAGGAACCGGTTCCCGTTCCGACCCATCGGTCAAGCGGCCGACCATTGCCTATGGCCGAGATCTGAACCGTTTGTCCTGCATCAAAAAAACCGGTTGGAGGGCTGACGGTACCAAGCTCTGAGTTGCAGCACATAGTAAGCAGATACCGGGTAGTAAAATTTGCGGTAAATGTTGATGAGACGGTCGGCATTACTGTATGGGTCTGTGCACCGCCGTCGCTCCAGTTGTTCCAAAGGTAACGAACCGGCCCCGCTCCCTGTGGAGACGTGGTTGAGAGCGTGTGGACGCTCCCTAGTGCCCAATTGAAATTCTGCGTCGAGTTATAGAGAACCGAGTCGACCATAAACGACAGCCCGTCCGGATTTGTCCCCACCGTCACAGAAACGTTCCGCGGTGTTGGCGTCGGCGTGGGCGTCGTTCCTTCATCCGAGATCGGATAAGAATCGCCAGTTTGCTGACCGTGTTCGACAGCCTTGATCTCACTGCTTGCCCATGCACCACCTGTCAGCGAGATCGCGACGGCCGCAAGGGTCAATACACAGATACAAATCAGTAAATAGCGGATAATGTGGGTTTTGTTTAACATGATCTTCTCCGATCCGTTCGCGGCGACTCGAAGTTTTCGAGCCTGCGTTGCGTGTTGTCATGAGTGCCCGTGCTTTTGCCGAATTATATACCTCTTTGGGATGGAGTCAAAGAAAATTAACCTTGCCGTTGAAGGAGCCGGCACCCTAGTCTGCATTTCTTTCGGCGGTTGCGATAGAATCTTTTTATGCCTGCTCCTTTTTATGAATTTGCCGGGAACAAACGCCTTCTCTGGATCGCGGAGGAGTGGATGCGCTATGCGGACGAGTTGGCTGAGTGGGCCATGGAGCGGCTTGTAAATCGTCGTGACGTTTGGAGCCAGTACACCCTAAAGGACGGCAAGATCCGTGTTGTAATGCTGCCTATTCCCGAGAGGCGCAAGCTGGGTACGGATATGGTCACGCTGACCAAGCTCCATCGACATTTTTCCGCCAAGTCGGTTGCTCACCTTATCGGCCTTCATTCGATCAGCGATCACAGCACCGCTAAATGGTTTGCTATCGACGTCGATCTGCATGACGAATCTCTGCCGAACGCCGACGAGGTTGCCGAGGCCAATTTTGCGGCGTGCCTCGAATGGGCAGAGCGGCTCCGCAAACAGGGTATGGACCCGCTCCTGCTCGACAGCAATGGCGTCGGCGGTTATCACGTCTGGGTGCTGCTCGATAAGGAATATCCGCTGGCGGATGTTTTCGATTTTGCCGATGAACTACGTTCCGATTGGGACGTACTGGACCTGCCGCGAAAGCCCGAGATCTTTCCGCCAAAACGCGAAGTCGGCCCCGATGACCTCCCTTACACGCTGCGAACGCCCGGCCGTCATCATACGCGTCATCACTATACGCGAGTTTGGAACTTTGACGCCCTTGGCGGCGAGAACGAATGGCTGGAGGGCGGTGACGCTATCGAGGCGATGCTGGCGACCCGATCCTCGCGGCTGCCTAAACCAAAAAAGGGTAAGAAAAAAGCGTCCCTGACCACCGCTCCGCTGCCAAAGAAACGAGCCGTAAAACAAAAGCCTCGCGTCTGTGTCGATCTCGACGGCGTGCTTGCCCAGTATGACAAGTGGCGGGGTATCGAACATTTCGGCGACCCCGTACCGGGGGCACAGCAGTTTGCCAAGGACCTCGCGAAGATCGCCGCGATCGTTATATTTACCTCGCGGTGTGCCCAGGATGTTCTTGAGGGTTCCCGCATAACACCCGGCACGCTTCGCGTACATGTTATCGAGTGGCTCGAAAAGCACAAGATCCCCTACACCGACGTCTACATCGGCCAGGGCAAACCTCGAGCCGCCGCCTTTATAGACGACCGAGCCATCCACTGCAACCCGCAGACGGACCCCGACGCCTTCGCCGCGGCTCTCGGCCATGCCCGGCAACTCGTTGCCAAACCCCACGGCCTGCCCGCCTCAACGCGTAAATTCGTTAAGAGAGTAAAAGAATAGTTCGATTGACGCGTGCGATCGCCGTGTGAATTGTAGGCAGCATCACAGGGTCTAACTGCGTCTTCACGTGGAGATCCGTCTGCGTCGCACGGTAGTGAACCGGCATCACGCGACCCAGCGATCGTGTCGCGTTATTTAAATATTTTGCCGCGTGGAGACGGCGTTTATGCGCGTGAATTACCGGCCGCGTCATCTGGCACGGCTCTCAATTCACGTGACATTGCGACTTTTTCACGTGACATTGTGAGTTTTTCGCGTGACATTGCGACGCCGGCGCGTGGGCGAGAAAGCACTTCACGCGGCGAAGGCACATTTTAGTGGATGTAAGACATCACTTTCGCGAACGCTTTCGAACATTCCGCGGTAACATGCAACTACTCCGCGGATCTTCGCCGCCGACGCCGCGTCGTCTCACGCCCGCCGCCAAAGTACGCGATCAGCATTACCACCAAATGAGCAATGAACCAGACGTTCTCGACACCCATGTTCTGATAGATATAGATCAGGATCAGGACCCGCGGCACGAGTACGCCAAGCAAGACGTCCGCCCATTGAGGGACCGCGTTGGCAGGGTAGAGGTCGGGGAATAAGAAGAGATAGACGAGCAGGACGAGACGCGGGAAAAAGAGCGAGAATAGTAAGAAATAAAAGTCCATTTAGGGTGAAGAATAGGCTCGCTGCGGGGCGATGTCAAGACAACGCTTCCTTGGTCCCTCGTCAGTAAGAATCATGATTCTAAAGAACAAACCACCCCGTCAGCGGCAGCCGCTGCCACCCCTCCTTTACCAAGGAGGGGAGCCTTGCACGGCCTTGCGCCCTCTCGCCCATCGGGCCATAAACTTCAACGGCCGGACCACCGCGTGAGCCTCGGGGTTGTAATAGTCATATAGAACTGAAGCCGGGGTCTGTGCATTGATCCCGTAACGCGGCCGGAACTTGAACTTAAAATGTGTACCGCCGGCCCGCGACCACATATACAGGACGATGCGATCGGGCAAGATGTCATAGCGGCTGAGGCTCGTGTCGTTGGCCATCGCCGCTTCTAGAGATTCGCGGCTGACATCGGCGCCGGGCGGAGTGCCGATCTCGGCGAGCAGCATTCCATACCCCTTGACCCCGGTGCGCTCGGCATCGACCGAGCATGTGACCTCGTCCATGATCGCCGTATCGTATCTGTCGCACTTATAGTCGAGGCTTATCGCACTCGAGCCTGCGGAGCTCGCACTCGTGATCTCGGCGTCCCGCCAGTCGATGTAATGTGATGCAACGGTTTGTGTCATGAGTGTCGCCCCAGCCGGTCCGCGGACCTCGATACTGTTTGTCGTTGGCGAAAGTTTGCCACTAAGGTCCAAAATGAGCGGGTGGATTCGGTTCGCCTCGATGGCGGGGACCGCCAACGCGGTTCCGTTCACCGACACCTCGACAGCTTGATCCTGTGGCCCATCCCCGCCCGCAAGCATCGCGAGAAATGCGTCCAAAACGTTGATGGTCGTCTGTGTCGAGTACCAGACACCATAGCGGTCCTTGTTTTTGAGCAAGAAGATCAACCCCTTGGACGCTGTGTCGCTCAACTGCACCGACGCCGGTTCTGCCGTCCGCCTCAAAAGCTGCAGCACTAATGCGGTCGTTTCGATACGTCCGGCTGTTCCCCATCCGTAAAAGGGTGTGTTGGTCTCGAGCTTCCAGTAAACACCTGTGCCCTCGACATGGGCCATCGTCTCCAGTCGAGCAGCGATCTCACGCGCGGTTACCGTATCGCCCGCATCCAGCGAAGCCAGGCCGAACAGTGCCATTGCATAGGGTTCGTCTACCTCGCCGCTTCGCTGCTTTAGATAGGCAAGTCCTTTTGTGAGGGCACCT
>JBBQGO010000129.1:0-7035 GCA_038323125.1 Pyrinomonadales bacterium | reverse complement strand
GACAGCAACTAATATCTTGGCACATCCACGTAACAACACTGGCGACTCGACGCTGCCTCTGGTGATCGTTAACCCGAGGTCAGCCTCGGGTGCGACCGAGGACCGGTGGGCAGGAACGGCGAGCGAGCTTCGCACGCACTTTGGCCCATTTCAGGTGGCATTTACAGGCGGCCCGGGCGACGCAATTACTATCGCCGAGACGAGCTCTGCCTCGGGGACGCGGTTCATCATCGCCTGCGGCGGCGACGGAACGATCAATGAGGTGGCAAACGGGATCCTGCGTTCAGGTGCCGATGCGGAACTGGGTATATTGCCATCGGGGACCGGAGGAGACTTTCGACGTACGCTCGGAATTTCGGGTTCTACGCGCGAGGCCGCCATTGCGCTTCGAGACGGCGTGACAAAGACGATGGATGTCGGAAAAGTCACCTTTCAGAGCTTCGAAAGTGGCGAGGCTGAACGCTATTTTCTTAACGTTTCGTCCATCGGCCTCGCTGCGCACGTGATCGAACGTGTAAAGTCCGACACTGTTATGAAATGGCTGCCGATCGAAAGCATCCGCGGGCGTGCAAACTTTGGTGTCTCGGCCCTGCAGGAGGTGCTCGATCACGATCCCGTCGGCATCAGTGTGAGAATCGACGGCGGTATTGTAAAAACTGTCCACACTCTCGCCTTTTGCGTCGCCAACGCCCGCTACTTTGGCGGCGGCATGATGATCGCACCTGAGGCACAGATCAACGACGGCCTGTTGGATGTAATAAATATCGGCGACATCAGCACGGCCAAGATATTGCTTAATGCCTATTCGCTGTACCGCGGCACCCATCAGAGCCTCGACGAGGTCAGCTTCACGACCGCGAAAAAGATCGAGGTCGATGCCCGCGACCCGTCAATGGAGATCCTGATCGAAACCGATGGCGAACTCCCCGGAAAGCTGCCAGCGACCTTCGAGATCGTGCCCGGTGCCCTCAAGATCCGTGTGCCGGCAGGAACTAACCACAAATGATCACAGGACCAATGCCTAATCAAAACGAAATGATCCACAGATGAACACAGATAGACACAGATGGTGAACGATCGATCAATAGCTTCTTATCTGCGTCCATCGGGGTTTATCTGTGGATAATAATCCCATTACCTAAACATCAAAAAGCCGAAACACCGACCGCCAAACCGCCGCCAACAATTCTCTTGCCTTTTTCGATCCACTTCCCGTAAACTTACTTAAATTAATCAGCCGAAGTCGTTTCCCCGAAGGGGCGGCACGGGGGAACCAAGGTTTTGTGTAAAGGCAAAACAGGGGCGTATCTGGTCAACAGGAGAAGACTTCTTCGCTTCCAGCCCGACAGCTAACCTCGTAGGCTAAATCGAAGAAGGACACCAACGTTTTCTGAGAGGTTGTGAGTGTGTACTTCACAACCTCTTTTTGTCTCTTATGACGGCGTTTTATTTGAATGTAAGGGTCCCGCTAATGCTATCGAAGCGGGCGGCTGTGTGCCTGATGATCTCGGTCGCGTTTATCGCAGCCGGGTGCCTGCCAAGTACGCCTACCGACAGCGCCGGCGGACAGACCATCACCGTTTACGGCTTTTCCATTATGAAAGAGGTGATGGAAAAGGAGATATACCCGGCGTTCGCTGCCAAATGGAAACGTGAACACGGCGTTGACATCGGGTTTGTTTCGTCGTTTGCCGGTTCTGAAACAGTTACCAATCAGATCCTTCAGGGAGCCCCGGCCGATCTGGCCATCCTTTCGATCGACAGGGACGCCGACCGGCTGTTTGATGGAAAAGCCACGACAACGGATTGGCACGGGTACCCAAACAAGGGAGTAATTAACAAAACACCTTTCGTGATCCTGGTCCGCAAAGGAAACCCTAAGGGCATTACCGATTTTCCCGACCTGGCAAAACCGGGTATCAAGGTCATTCATCCCGACCCTGTTAGCTCGGGCGGAGCTCAATGGTCGATCCTCTCGATTTACGGTTCGGAGCTTAGGAAGTCTGAAGCATCTACGGGATCGCGGGACGCGGCGGCAGCGGTTGCGACGCTGCAGTCCATCTGGAAGAACGTCATTTCGACGCCCGGGTCGGCACGCGAAGCCCGTACCCAGTTCGAGACGGGCTATGGCGACGCTCTGATCACCTACGAGCTTGAGGGGCTTCTGATGAAGAGCGCCGGAGCGGATATCGATATGGTCGTGCCGCGATCCACCATTTTTAGCGAACACCCCGTAGTCGTCATCGATCGCAATATGAACGCTGTAAAACGGCCGATCGTGCAGGCGTTCATCAACTACCTGTGGACCGATGAGGCACAACAGGCCTTTGTAAAATACCATTTACGTGCCGTCACCAATGGCTCTCTAAACGAAGCAAACACGGAGTTTGCCGATATAGAAGACCCGTTCACCATCGAGATGTTCGGCGGATGGCCGCGTGCGTATCCCGAGGTGATCGAAAAGGTCTTTCGCGAGCAGGTTCAGAATTTAAGATAAATGGGATCAGGACTCTCCAGATTTAGGCATACCCGCGGTTTTGACATCGTAAAGCCGCTCAGCATCGTGACGCTTATCGTCATAATGCTGCCGCTCATACTGCTTCCGCTGGCGTCGATATTCATTTTTGGAACGGCCAGCGGCCTTGACACTTTTATGGCCGCCCTTATGGCGCCTGAGGCGATATTTGCCCTCAAGCTGTCGATCGTTACCAGCTTTTGGGCGACGGTGTTCAATGTCGTGTTCGGCCTGTTCGCCGCCTATGTGTTGTCAAAATATGATTTCTGGGGCCGTAATGCCGTGATCGTCACCATTTCCTTGCCGACTGCGATACCGACCGCCGTCGCGGGCTTTGCGCTTCTTTTGCTGTGGGGGCCGCAAGGCACGCTGGGGCGGCTGCTCGATCCAGACGGCGGCCAGATAATGTTCACGGCCTACGCCATCATCCTGGCAAACATCTTCGTCACGTTCCCGCTGGCTTTTGGCGTGATAATGCCTGTGTTCGAGACAATGAGCCACTCGCTCGAAGAGGCCTCGGCAACGATGGGAGCGACCCGGTGGCAGACGTTTTGGCACGTCACGCTCCCGAGTCTTCGCGGTGCGATCGTCGGCGGTGCTCTTCTGACATTTGCAAGGGCGGTCGGCGAATTTGGCTCGACGATCCTTGTCTCGGGCAACCTCGCGTCGCGTACACAGACGGCACCGCTGTATATATTTGCCAAGTTCAATGAGGGGCAGGTCGAGGCCGCCAACGCGATCGCGATCGTACTGGCCCTGTTTTCATTTGCGATATTCAGCATCCTATTTTTTGCCCGTGACTGGCTTGAGGCCGATTGATCGCAGATATGGATTACGACATACATGTGACGCCGATGGACATCGGCAAAGCCGCGGTGACGGTCTCGGGACTCAGCAAGAGCTTTGGCGCGGCGACGGTACTCGAGAATGTCAGCTTCAGCGTTGATGAGGATGAGATCGTCGTCCTGTTAGGAGCATCAGGCAGCGGAAAGACAACCATCCTGCGTATAATAGCGGGCCTCGAGACAGCCGACTCTGGCTTGGTCATCCTGCACGGCCGAAATGTCACATCTCAGCCGGCACGCCTGCGCGGGACGGGCGTCATCTTTCAGAATTATGCTCTTTTTCCCAAGATGACCGTCGAGGACAACATAGGCTACGGCCTGCGTCTACGGCGGCGAAAAAAATCGGAGGTCAAAAAGGCCGTCGACGACCTGATCGAGCTTGTTCATCTGGGCGATCACCGCAAAAAATTCGCTTCGCAGCTCTCGGGCGGCCAACAGCAGCGGGTTGCTATCGCGCGAGCTCTCGCATATAAGCCCGAGGTCCTGCTCTTCGACGAACCTTTCGGAGCACTTGACGCCCAGATCAGGACGACACTGCGTCGCGAGATCCGCGGCCTGCTAAAGCAGATCAACGTTCCATCGATATTCATTACACACGATCAGGAAGAGGCCCTCGAGCTCGGCGACCGCATCGCCGTTCTCAACGCCGGGCGACTTGAACAGATCGGGACGCCGTTTGAGGTTTATAATCACCCGCAGACCGAGCACGTCGCGACATTCCTCGGCTCGGCCAACCTGCTCGACGGAAAGATGCTTGATGGAAACTTTGTGGCCGGTGACGTAAGCCTCACTGTCGAAGACGAAGTGACCTACAATGACGGCGAGGACGTTAAAATGGTCTTTCGCCCGGAGGACGTTTTCCTGCGGCGGCCGGAAAATCTAACGCAAAAATATCAAAGATTTGTGGACGGCATCGTCGAGGAGGTGACCTTTGTGGGTGCATTCGAACGTGTCACTGTCGCGGTAAACCTGCCGGGCAAGGACACGATCATAGTCAGCCGCCCTAAGACCGAGACTGCCGCTTTTCCCTTAGTTGCCGGCCAGGCAGTTCCGATCGGGCTGGTTAGATTTAGGATAATAAAGCCGCGGGCCAGGTAATATGTCGATCCCACTGCCGACCCGCCGCCGGCCCGCTGGCCGCCGTGGTCTTAAAAACCCCCTATTGCTGTTATCCTTTAGATAATGACGCCAGAAACCGGATCGCAATAGCCTATGACTGATTCCTACTTAAAACGATTGATAGCCACCTTCGAATCGCGTTCCGAAAAGGTCGCGATGCGGATAGTTGGTGATGATAGCGAGGTTTTTACCTACGGCGAGAGCCTCGCCGCTCTTCGGTCTGTTGCCTACCGCCTCGGGCAGGAAGGCGTCGTCAAGGGCGACCGTGTCGCTCTGATCGGAGAGAATCATCCTTGCTGGGCCATTGCGTATCTCGGCACGCTCTATCACGGCGCCGTCTGCGTCCCGCTCGATCCGCATGGCGAGCTCGAGACGATAACGAACTTTCTTGAGAATTCCGAGGCAAAGGTCACATTCATCTCGCCCGATATGATCGATAAGGTCAGCGAGATCGAAGAAAAGATCGGACGGCATATCCCAACCGTCGTCTGGAGAATGGAAGATGCAAGCAACGGGTTTGAGAAATTTGAGGATTGGTCGTCAACCGAGTTCCCCGAGAGTTTCGCCGCCGAAATACCGGACATCGGCAACGACGACAATGCCCTGTTGATGTACACGAGCGGGACGACCGGCAAGCCCAAGGGCGTGCCGCTTACGCACGGCAACATCATTTCCGAGCTGATCGGCGTCGACGACGTGCTCAAATTCGGACCTGATGAGCGTATCCTGAGCCTGCTCCCGCTTTTTCACGCCTATCTGCAGATCGTAAATCTCTGGGTAGCCACTACGGTCGGCGCCGAGGTCGGCTATCTCAAGGAACTCTCGCCCGCCGAGCTCGGCGACGCGATGAAAAGCTTCAAACCAACGATACTCACGACGGTTCCCCGTTTGTGGTACCTGTTTCATAAAAAGATCTTTGACGCGGTCGAGGCCAAGCCAAAGCCCGTGCAGGCCCTGTTTCGCACCTTGCTCGCCGCAAACGGTTTTGCCCGCGACACCCTTGGCACGAACCTCGGTAATAAGTTCTTTGGCAAGGTGCACGAGTCGTTTGGCGGCGAACTGAGGGTCGCGATAACCGCCGGTTCGCGATTTGATGAGGACGTGGCAACCGATTTTCACAAGCTCGGATTTACGATCATCCAGGGTTATGGGCTGACCGAAACGAGCGGAGCGGCAACGGCGACATTTGAGCATGACAACCGCGTAGGCTCGGTCGGAAAGCCGATGAAGGGCAACGAGATCAAGATCGCCGAACCCGACAAAGACGGTGTCGGCGAGGTCCTCATTCGCGGAGGCGTGGTCTTTAAGGGTTATTACCAGAACGACGAGGCTAATGCCGAGGCGTTTACCGAGGATGGCTGGTTTCGCTCGGGCGACCTCGGCCGTGTCGATGCCGACGGGCATCTTTATATTGTAGGCCGCGGCAAAGACGTGATCGTTCTGCCGTCGGGCAAGAACGTACATCCCGAAGACCTCGAGGTCCAGTACCTAAAATCGCCGCTGGTCGAGGAAATGGCGATCATCGGCGTCGATGACGCGAGCGAAGCCCGTGCCGGTGCCGAAAAGCTTGCGGCCGTCGTTGTCCCCGATTTCGAATATCTGCGTCAGGCGAAGATCGCCAATTCGAAAGAGGCGATCCGCCACGAACTTGATAATCTCGGGCGACAACTGCCCGAGTACCAACGAGTCCGCGACTACATTATCCGTGCCGAGCCGCTGCCGCGAACGGCGACACGCAAGATCAAACGTTTTCAGCTAAAGAAAGAGGTCGAGACCGGCGAATTCAGTGCAGAGGCCAAGGAGTCAAAGGCCTGGGCCCTCACAGCCGAGGACACATCGCTGGTTGAAACGAGCACCGGCAGATCGGTCATAGCGGCGGTCAAGCAGCATGCGAGGGACACCGATGTAGTCCACCCGGGTATGAATCTCGAGATCGATCTCGGCCTCGACAGCCTGGCGCGTGCCGAGACGTTTGCGGCGCTCGAGCAGGCTTTCGGAACCGAATTTGAGGGCGACGAAGCGGCGAGGGCCCTAACCGTCCGCGATGTTGTCGAACTGGTAAACAAGCATGGCGGTGCCGATAAAGAGGACGTGTCGATAGACCTTAACTGGAAAACGATCATCAATGATACCGACGACCAGCTGCCCGAGGTGCAAACCGTCCTGCGCGATCGCCCTGTGTTTTCGGCGTTCGCCTTTGCGGTCTACAAGTGTTTTAACCTGTTCTTTAAGGTCTTTATGCGGCTCGAAGTGAGCGGACGAGAAAATCTCGAGGCCGCATACGGCGGTTCGGGTCCGGACCCGTCGATGCGTTCGGATCGCACCGCGTTCCTCATTTGTCCCAATCACCAGAGCTTTCTCGACCCGTTCGTGCTTAGTTCCAATTACCCCTATAGCGTCTTTAAGAACATTTTTCATGTCGGGGCGAGCGAGTTTTTCGAGGGCAGGTTCCTGCGCTCCGTGGCCAGGATGCTGAACGTCGTCCCCGTCAACCCGGACACCGAGCTGATGCGGGCGATGAAGGCCGGTGCGATCGGCCTCAAGCACGGCAAGATA
>JBBQGO010000128.1:0-7057 GCA_038323125.1 Pyrinomonadales bacterium | reverse complement strand
TCGCTTCTTACGGAAAATGATCCAATCCTTCCGTGAAAGCCTGGGATCGGCGCGTGAAAATGCGATCGTGACTGGAGACATAATAGCTCCGGCGCGGGATCAAAAGCCGGATTCCCGTGAACTGGTTTTAAAATCGCGTGGCCGGATGCCGGGTGCGCGAGGAATAATTCCCGGTTCGCTTGGATCCGGGACAGTTTCACGTGAAAAAGTCATTTTTTCACGTGACATCGTTTCTATTCCTTGCGACGGGACCACTTTGTCTCGTGAAACAGCGGCTCCGGCGCGCAGAAAAACCCCATCCTTCGCGAGGGATGAAGCAAAATTAGCGAACTTAACCAAACAATGACGGGGTTTCCTGCGTGCGCATCAGAGAGTCGAGGCCGAAATGCTGATAGGCCAGACGCGTTGCCATACGGCCGCGGGGTGTGCGGTTGAGAAAGCCGATCTGAAGCAGGTATGGCTCGATGATCTCTTCGATAGAGTCTTTTTCCTCGTGGATAGCGGCGGAAATGGTGCCGAGGCCGACGGGGCCGCCATCAAACTTTTCGATACTCGTGCGAAGCAGTTTTGAGTCGCGTTCGTCGAGGCCATAACTGTCTACGTCCATTCGATCAAGGGCGTCACACGCGACGGCCTCGGTGATGCTTCCGTCGTGGTCTACCTCGGCAAAATCGCGAACCCGCCGCAGAAGGCGGTTGACTATACGCGGCGTCCCGCGGCCGCGCTTTGCGATCTCGTATGAACCGCGTTCTTCGATCGAGACGTTCAATATATTTGCCGAGCGTTCGCAGATGGTCTGCAGGTCGTCGACCGCATAAAAGTCCAAATGAAAGATGATGCCAAATCGTCCGCGTAGAGGTGCGGTGATCAGCCCCGGGCGGGTTGTGGCCCCCACAAGCGTAAATTTTGGCAGTTCGAGCTTGATCGATCGGGCGGCCGTGCCCTGGCCGATCATCAGGTCGATGTTGTAATCCTCCATCGCGGGGTAGAGTATTTCTTCGATCGCCGGGTTAAGGCGGTGGATCTCGTCGATAAAGAGCACGTCGCCTTCTTCAAGATTGGTGAGTATTGCGGCCAGGTCGCCGGCCTTTTCAATGATCGGGCCGGCGGTTGACTTAAGCGACGCTCCCATCTCATTGGCGACGATGTTGGAAAGCGTGGTCTTGCCCACGCCCGGAGGCCCGGTGAGCAGGATATGATCCAGAGCCTCACGCCGCTTGAGCGCCGCCTTCATAAAGACACGCAAGTTCTCTTTGACCTTGGCCTGCCCAATGTACTCAGAAAGCTGAGCAGGGCGAAGCGTAACGTCGAGTTGAGTTTCCTCGTCGGTCGCCCCATCGGGACGGATGTTTATGGTTTCGGAAGTTTGCATTTGTGCGATTTCACTAAAATAGTAGCCCCTTATTATACAAAGCCAAAACATCCATCGTTAACGCTACCGCGCAATGGAGGGCCAGGCCGAGCCAGATGGTGCCGTTTTTGTAGCTTATCCATCCCAGGAAGACCCCGGCGAATATGGCGGCGAAGGTCTCGGGCATCGGTTTTTGAAAGTGGATCATTGTGTACGGTACCGTCATGACAAAGATCGAGTAAATGCCGAGGGCGGGTTTAAGACTGTGCAGCAGAAACCCGCGAAAGAAAAATTCAAGCCCAAAGAACTGCAGAAAGTAAGCAAGTTCCCAGATCAAAAGGGTTGCGATGAGATACTGTCCGCCCTCATAAACTTTTAGAAACGGATATTTGGACGAAAAGCTGGCCGTCAAGGACATCAGATATACGATCGGGAGCATGATCGCCGTACAGGCAACGAGCAGCTTTGCAAATCCGGGTTCGATCCGTGCGGCGAGGCCTATGTCCCGCAATTTTCGTTTTTGAATTAAAACGACAACGAGAGCGGGTATGACGAAATAGAAAACCATCGACACGAAAACCCACCAGATCAGGCCGTAAAGATTATCGTTCGTTGGATTTGCGGCCTCTTGCCCGACGGCAGCGAATCGTGTACTCGCGAGCAGCGTCGCCAGGTACTCTGCGTTCTTGAGATATGCAATGCAGGTCAACCCGACGGCGGCATAGACGAGTGCGAAGACGGCCCTGCGGTCGAGATCGGCAAAGTCGGCGCGGATTTGTTTTGCGAGGTGCAGCATCCGGCGGCGTTATTTGGCGAGTATCTGCAGGCCGCGGCGGAGCAGTTTCTGCACGGAGATCTCAGTGCCCTCCTGAGCCGCCTGATTCAAAGCCTTTTCGGCGGCCGCGCGTTGATAGCCGAGATTGATGAGAGCTGAGAGTGCGTCGTCGAACACGGTGTCGACAGGCAGCGCGGTTCGCGACGAAGCGTCCAACGGCGATCCATCCGGGGCCATGTCGCCAACCTTGTCGCGAAGTTCTATAACGAGCCGCTCAGCCGTTTTGCGTCCGACACCAGGTATGCTGGTCAGCCGGGCGAGATCGTTTGAGCGAATGGCCGTAATTATTTCGTCCGCACTCATACCCGATAACATAGTGATGCCGGATTTGGCGCCGATCCCCTGGACCGAGATCAGCCGCAGGTATAGGTCGCGTTCACGCAGAGTCTTAAACCCGAAGAGCTGAATGGCATCTTCGCGGACATAGGTGTAGATCCTAAGCTGCACATCAGAGCCGATCTCGCCCAACTCGTAAAAGGTCGAGAGCGGGATCGAAACTTCATAACCGACACCGCCGACATCGACGAGTGCGGTGTTTGCCTGCTTTTCGAGAAGTTTGCCCGAGAGATAAGCTATCATGTTTCACACTTGAAACGACGATTGTAGAGCAAATTGATGTCGAGGGCAACGAACGATGGGGCAGGTGCAACCAAACTGCACGTTATTTGCAGGTTTTGAACATTTAACTTTGCCGCCGGCGTGCGAAGGTATAAAATGTAGTTTAGCGGGGTCGTCGCGAAGGGGAACCAGAGAGCCTCGAACGCCGTATGCAGTATTAGCTTTTAAGGGGAGTACCAATGAGTAGCAAGGGATTTATTATGAGGGTGTTGCCATTTGCGGCAACTTTCGCCGTGGCGATCTTTATCACCAGCTTCTTTATCAACATTACGGGGCCGGCATTTCGCAGCCACCACCGCTCAGGCTTTTACAAAATGAAGCGTTTGAAGTTGGAGAACGAAAGGCTAAAGAACGAGAACCTGCGGCTAAAGAACGAGATGGAGAGCAAGCAATGGAACTCGCCTCACACAAAGGACGCATTTGACCGTGAGTGGCCCGGAAGGGTTGCGGAGATTGAATCTCCGGATGCACCGCCGGCACCACCGCAGCCACCTCGCGCTCGACGGTTCAATAAGTAATTTCCTGGTTTAATTGGGACCACAGGTTAACGCACCGAAATTGGATGTGTTAATCTGTGGTTTCCTTGTTTACGGCATATGCATCGCGCACGATTCGACACCGCGTTTCTGGTAATGAGCCTTTCGTTTTCGTTAGGGATCGGAGTGACAGAAGTATATCACCAGACCTGGTCCGTTGAAGTGCGAACCGAGCCTAAGCCACCTCGGATAGATGAGCAGCGAACCGCCGGGCCTATCGTGAATACGGGAAGCCGTCCCAACTGCCGTTCGGTCGATCTGGATAAACTGTCGCGGATATATGACAAGCTGATTTGGGAACGAATGACGATCGAAGACCGACGTCTCCCGAGGCATGAGAAAAAGAAGAAGAAAGCTGAACTTGATTTGAAGGTAAAACAGCTAGAGATTTTTCTAAACAAACACAGACACGACGTTTTTGACGAAGGTTCATATCAGAACCTCATCTACCGCGAAAAGTGCTACGACTTCTAAATGGACGAGTCCCAAGCTAGAAAACTGATCATCGAAGTCGGCAAGCTGCTCTATGAACGCAGCTATGTTGTGTCATCGGACGGCAACGTGAGTATCCGTCTGTCCGAGGACCGCGTGCTTGCGACGCCGACGATGACCTGCAAGGGGCGTATGACCGAGGATGACCTCGCCCTGACCGATATGGACGGAAAGCCGGTGTCGGACAGGCGAGCATCGTCTGAATTGGCGATGCATCTGCTGATATACAAGATGCGGCCCGACATCAAGGCCGTTTGTCACGCCCATCCGCCGCATGGGACGGCGTTTGCGGTCGCGGGGCTCGCGATCGATAAGCCCATTCTTTCAGAGGTGATCCTAACGCTCGGCTGCGTGCCGCTCACCGATTACGGAACGCCCTCGACCAACGAACTTACCGAGGCGATGAAACCGTTTGTCGCTCATCATAATGCGCTGCTGATGGCTAATCATGGCGCGGTCGCCTATGGCGAAGACCTGTGGCAGGCGTTTGACCGGCTCGAAACGCTTGAGCACACCGCGAAGATCGCCATCCTGGCAAAGGCCCTCGGCGGAGCCAACGACCTGCCGCAGGATGCTATCGAAAAGCTGATCAAGATCAGAGAAAAGGCCGGTTACTTGAAGGAAAATGCACGCTGTCAGGCATGCGGCTACCTGCACGAAGCAAATATCTCGTGCGATCTCGATGTAACCTATCCGTCGCCATCCGGTTCGAACGGAAAAAAGATATCATTTACCCGCGAAGAGTTGATCGAGCTTTTGAGCCAGGCGGCCAGATTGAGTTAAACTAACAGACACCAAAGTAGCGAATAGAATCGAACGGTCCAGGAGCAAAACTAAATGCAAGAAGCATTGGGAATGGTTGAATGTAAAGGCCTCGTCGCAGTGATCGAGGCAGCCGACGCCATGGTCAAGGCGGCAAACGTACAGTTGATCGGCTACGAAAAGATCGGGGCAGGGTTTGTGACGGCGATCGTCCGCGGCGACGTTGCGGCGGTCAAGGCCGCAACCGATGCCGGAGCCGCAGCCGCCCGTCGGATCGGCGAACTTGTCAGCGTACACGTCATCCCGCGTCCGCACTCAAGCGTTGACGAGACATTACCGATAGTTAGAAAGTAGTTGGCCGATGTTCTGTGACCGGTGGTCAGAGGGTTCTGACGGCTGTCCACGGCTCGCTGTCGAACTGCCCACTGATCATGATCATCGCACGCATTCTGGGCACTGTCGTGTCCACGCAAAAAGACGAACGCCTTCACGGAAAAAAGCTTCTTATCGTCAAGCCGATCAACCTCGACGGCACCGACCAAAGCGGCTATGTCGTCTCGGTCGATACCGTCGGCGCAGGGTTTCACGAGAAAGTGATCGTGGTTAGCGGTTCATCGGCACGCCTGGCCGAGGGCAATAAGGACTGCCCTGTCGACTCGGCGATCATCGGTGTGATCGATGAGATCGATTTCACCAGTGAAGATCGATGAGTCGGTCAAGAGGCACTTTGCCCACACTCGCCTGATCTCAAGTTATTAGCTATGCAGATCGCACGTGTAATCGGAACCGTGGTTTCCAGTGTTAAGAATAAGGCTTTGGACGGCCGAAAGTTCCTTATCGTCCAGACGCTGGATGCCGACCTTAAGCCCAAGGGAAGCCCCACAGTTGCTTTGGACGCCGTAGGTGCGGGGCCCGGGGAGCTTGTCTTCTGGTGCCGCGGCAAAGAGGCTTCGTTCCCATTCAGGCGTGACGAAACCCCTACGGATTGTACGATCGTCGGGATCATTGATTCCGATGCGCATGTTTTTCAAAGCCGGTCGAGGGGCTCAAAATAATGCTTTTGGCCAAAGTCATCGGTAATGTGGTTGCGACGCAAAAGAATCAGCGTTATGAAGGTGCTCGTGTAATGCTCTGCCGTCAGATAACCCCGGCCGGCGAGGACATGGACTACACGTGCATCGCTCTCGACTCGGTCAATGCAGGTGAGGGCGACATTGTAGTTATTGCACAGGAAGGCTGGTCTGCCTCGACCGCCGCGACCGGCCGTCCGGGTGCCGCGATCGATTCGGCGATAGTCGGAGTTGTTGATTATATCGATCTGCTAAAGGACGAATAGTCGGAAAGGATAGACAGGGAACGCAGGGAGCTTTTTCCTTGTTTGTCAGATGGAAAAAGATCAAATAGATAGTTTGGCGGAAAAGATCGCTCTAGCGATCGCATCGGGACCAAAGCCGGCCGACCTTGCATCAGTGCAGAAGAGCATTGACCTGATCAATGACCGCCTCGGCAAGCTCGAGACGGCTTTGAATGCTCAGACCCCGCCCCGCCCGATTCAAATAGCACATCCCAGCCAGGACCGTTTCGCAGTTGCCGAGGCCATCGTCGACAGCCTCTTTAACCGCGACACAAAGGAAAAGGCCTGTACGTTCGAACCGAACGACAGGCCTTGTGATCATTGCTCAATATGCAGTTCACGGGGGTTCTAGTCCCGCTATCATGGAGCGGCCGGTGCAGCCGGCGGCTGACGCCGCATCGAGTTGGCGTCCCCGACGGTGGGCACTGATCTTGACCCGGCCTCCGCCTCAAAGTATGGCTGTTCCTTAAAACCCATCAGGCTTGCCGTTATTACTGCCGGAAATGAGTTCCGGGTCGTGTTATAGGCATTGACCGCGTCGGTATAGTCGATTCGGGAAGTGTTTATGCGGTTCTCGGTCCCCGACAGCTCGTCCTGCACCTTCATAAATGCCTCGTTGGATCGCAACACCGGATAGTTTTCCTGCAGACTCAGCAAACGCCCGATGGTGCCGCCGAAACTGTTATTCGCCTCTATGACCGCCTGCTTTTGTTCGGGTGTCTTGTCGCCGTCATCCGACCCCGGTGCGGCGGCTGTAGCGTTTAGCAGCCGTGACCTCGCGTCGGCGATCTGGCCAAAGACTTCCTGCTCCTGTACACCCGCCATCTTGGCGGTCTCGACCAGATTTGGGATCAGGTCCGCACGCCGCTGCAGAGCGCTTTCGACGTTGGACCACTTCGCCTTGACGTTTTGCTGTTTGGCGTTGAGTTCGTTATAGCTGCAGCCTCCCGAGGCCCACGCCGCAAACAGAACCAATGATAATAATAGTGCTCTTTTCATTTTTCTTCTCCTGATTGTCGTATCTTAACCAGACTGTTGATCGATCAGATCTACCGCGTGGATCACGTGTTCGATCTGTTCCATATATTCGCCAAACAGTGCATTTGCAC
>JBBQGO010000127.1:0-7105 GCA_038323125.1 Pyrinomonadales bacterium | reverse complement strand
CGACCCGAATAATGCCGTTGCGATATATGATGTTGCTAACGCTCAGTTTGCTGCTGGCGGCACTTACCTGACCCTCAAAGATTACAAAGGAGGGTTGGAAATTCTTCAAGAAGCGAAAGAAGGGTTTCAGACGAGCCTTCGCATCGATCCGGAACATTCTTACGCAGCTCGAACCCTTGCCTTCACATTGGTCAATATCGGAACGCATTACGGCAAGCTTGCAGAAGCGGAACGCCGTAACGAATATCTAAAGTTAGCTCTCGATAATAAGCGCGAAGGCCTTAACTCACTTTATAAACTTAAAGCTGACGGCAAATTGAGCGAGTGGGACGATAAATATATTTCCGACGCCGAGGGTGAAGTTAAAGACCTAGAAGGCAGATCGGGTAAATAGACCGCCTCGGGAAAGCGACCGATGCGATTGCCAAAAAGCACCAGCCAAAATCAATACTCCGATTCCAGCTAAAATCCAATAAAGTTTGCTGTTACTTTTTTCTTAGTTTGGGTTTTCACAATTTCTGTATCCTAAATGTTCTCTCCAAACTTAGTATTAGAATTCATATAAACATTTCACATTGAACTTTTGGAAGACAAAAAAAGACGACCGAAGCCGTCTTGATTTATCATTTATTGATCTGCGAATTATTTCCAATCGCCTAGCAATGTAAATGCACTCCAATAATATGGCGACTGAAAGCGTTTGATTTTCTTCATCTCGTTTTTTGTTTGTTGCAGAGCTTTCGATTCGGACATTTCTTTTTGCAGATAATTCGTGTAAAACCGTTTCATAAACTCCGCAGTTGCGGAGTCGTCAACCTTCCAGAGACTGGCGATGATCCTGTCTGCTCCGGCGTAGAGAAAACCTCTCGATAGTCCGATAATGCCTTCACCCCGGACGTCTTTGCCGAGCGCAGTTTGACACGCTGAGAGTACGACCAGGTCGCTGGACAGGTCGAGATTGTAGACGTCGTTGAGGCTCAAAAAACCATCTTGTTTCTGCCCGTCCTTGTTGTACATCGAGAAAACGAGACCGGACAATTCGGGTCGTGTAGAATTTAGTAGCCCGTGGGTCGCAAAGTGGAGGATCTTGAAGTCTCTAAGCTGTGCCGTTTCGATATTTTGCCGGCTCGCCTGGAAATCCATCAGAACCTCAACCATCGGTTTTTCGACGAGGTTTGAGATATTCTTCGCTTCCTGCCGTGATGCGAGCAGGCGTGGCAGGCTCTCGCCGAATCGAAAGTCACGCAATAGACTATTAAGAGCGACATTGGTATCTTCCGGCCTGTTGCTCGGGTTTCTGCCAATGCGAGAATCGTCGAGATCAAACACCGGGTCGGCGAAGATAGCGATCGTTTTCTTATTCTGCTCAGGCTGATTTTCGCGCAATTCAGCAAGCACGGAGGCAGACGGTAGGAAAACGATCTCGTTCGTCTCAACCAAAAGCAACTCTTTGTTTACAGAGTTCGGGCTGCTAAGAGCTGAGAAGGGTGCGTATTGAAGAATGCCATGGGCCACAATGGCGAGCCGTTTGCCCTCTATTTCCCCAGAAACCTCTCCAAGAAGTATGTCGCTTAACTCTCGCGATAATTGCAGGTTTAAGGTTTTATCGATTGCTCGATTGGCTACGATACCATCGTAAAACTGCTTTGCTTTTGCCTCGATAATGCTTCGAGAAGGAAGTTTAATAAGCGCTATCGAAGATCTTGTAACGCACCACAAAAAACTGCGCGTCTCGCCCAAACGGTATTCGAGCAAAACGGTATCATCGCCCAGCGACTGTTGAATACTGGCGAACGACGTCGTTTTCCCCTCGGAAAGATCAGCCAGCTTTGGATTATTCCGGCGAATCTTAAGCTTTACGCCCTGAATTTGAGTGTTTAACTCGCTGATCTCGCCATTTACCTTCGTTACCTGAGCCGGTGTGGGCTTACCGCCCAAAAGGGCTTGGCGGCTGGCATATCTATCGTTTATCAGCTTTTGTAAATTCCTCTGCTCGGCCAATAATGCCGGATCGATCTCGTTAGTAAATTTAACCCGCGCTTCCTGCAGCACTTCGATCAAACTGCGCGAACGCGAACGCTCACTCAATTCAAACGCAAGCTCCACATCGAGTTTATCGCCCTCTTTGTCAAAACGGGTAACCAGCAGATCAATATAGAGGTCGTAAAAATTCTGGACAGTAGAAAAGTACGCGTAGCGCGATTCTGATCCTGCCAATCGGCTACGAATCTCTTTAATTATTTCCAACCCCTTGCTGACATTTTCGATCGCCTTTCCAACATTACCTTTTTCGTTCTCTGCTTTTGCCAATTGGTAGTACGATTCCGATTGCATGCGCCGGTCGCCTAATTGCAGCGACATCTCATTTGCCTTTGTCAGCTTTTCAAAACCGGCTTCCTTTTCGCTGGACTCCCACTGATACTTACCCAAATTCAGGAGCGAATTTGCAACACCCCAGGGATATTCGGTCTGACCCCGTAGGTCAAGAGAGCGTTGTAAAAATTCCATGCCTTCAGCGGATTTGCCTCTGAGCATCAAGACAGTACCCAGATTGTTTAGTGTGTTTGATAGAATTCGCTTGTCACGAAGACTTTGGTCATCCTTCTTTATCACCAGAGCCTGTCTGAAAAAATCCTCAGATCTTTCATACTCACCCAGTTTCATGTATGCGTATGCGAGGTTATTCAGCGACGAACCCTCTGAAGGGCGATCCTTTGTCTCCCGGTGCGTTGCTATCGCTTGTTCGAAGTATAGGACCGACTTTTCGGGCTCGCCGAGGTTCATGTAAGAGAAACCCAGGTTGTTTAGAGCGGAGCCCTCATATTGACGATTACCGAGTTCTCGCCAGAGTTGCAGGCTTTGCAGAAACGCATCGCGCCCGGCCTGAACCTCACCTAGTTGCTCATATATCAACCCCTTTGCGACAATCGCAACGCCCTCCCAAACCTTGTCTTTCTTTATCCTGGAAATGATGATCGCCTCGTCCCATTTCGCGATCGCATCCTCTAACCCCTTGATAGTGCCGTCGTATTTGATTCGGGTCGCTTCTTGAGCGAGTTGGAGGATCTTGCTCGTCGCTTCGTTGATACGAAAGTCCTCGTCAACTGTCGGGCGGATCTCTTTCAGGACGATCGCATATCTTCCGGGCTTCGCACGCGGATCAGCAGTCATCACCTCAACCCTATATGTTCCCGCCTGCTTTGCTGTTACCAATATCAAATCATTACCATAGAGCCCGCTAGGCGAGAGGCCGATGATCGAGGGTTGGCCGTTCAGATCGTAGGCTTGAAAGTTGACGTCTATTCCATCCTGAACAACCTCGATCCGTGCGGTGTGATCGGCCGGCAGGGAGACCACATAGGCCTTCGTTTCGCCGCCCTTGGTTTCCGCACTTAGCTGGTCATTTAGAGTCAATTCCGTCGCCGGGCCTTGAGCAAAAAACGTAACGGAAAATAAGAAGATAACCGCCACATTTCGCAATGCAGCAGTTGTTTTGACCGATTGTATTGTCATACGTCGTAAAGAAACCTGCCGTTTTAGCGTGCTTTCTAATAAACTTCCACTAATTATGCAGTTGTGTCAATTTTTGCGATGACTTGAGAATCGGTCTCGGGACTCGGATGAATCGTATGGTCCACCTAGATGTGGCAATTGAATGCAAACGAGACCCCCTTTGGTTCCATCTGAGGATTTGCAGCTGGTTCCGGACGGTTGGCTTAGATAGGGTACTTTGCTTCGCACGAAATCGCCCCCTGCACGCTTAGCGGAAAACTCTGTTCGGTAGGTTTGCTGCCCTATCTAAAAGCGTACAAATTGATCTGAGCATCGTGAATTCAACCGAAATCCAACATCATCCACGTTTTCGCCTCGGATTTAGGCGTCGGTATGCAAGAGTGAGTTATTCTTCGCTTTCATCAACCTTCGAATCAGGCAGATCGTCTGTTTGCCTCTGAGAAAATGGTTTGGCACATTAGTCCGAAACAAAACAGCGTAACACCCAGCAGGATCAGACTAGTCAAGATCAACAATGCGATCAATGCAATGTACGTATATGCACCGCCACCAATGTTCAAGACTGCTGGTGATAGTGCTCCGAATATGATGCCGACCAAGAAAATAGCAAGAATCGGGATTCCAGGCGCCAACCGTCCCTTCACTGAGACCCTCTGTCTTATAAGTGCCGAAACCGAAAACGCGATCGAGGAAATTGCATAGAAGACGCCGAGGTATCCCATCAGAAAATATACCCAGTCGCGACTTCTCGCTATCTGAAACAAGACTGGAAAAGAAAGTAAGGAGAGCAGGACAAAACCGCCAATGCCAAATAAAAGTAGTACGAAGGTCACAATATCTGTAGCTCTCACCAAGTAATAGCCGACCAGCGGTGCGGAGACCATCGCCATGCCGAGATAACAGTAAAGAAGCACGATGTACGTGCAATTCTTCGGCTCGAAATAGATAGTTGAAGCAACCGCCGGAACGGCAAGCAATACGAAAATTATCGTCAACACGCTGAAGGACTTCGCCATTACGGCCCTAGACCTCGAAAGCTCTGCTTGTTCGATTTCCATTTGCTTTTTGAGAGCTATGTTGAGCTTTAATCACGTTAAGCCAGCCCTGGGCATTCCACAGAGACCGGCGGCCATTGCAATGCCTACCGCCACAAAAAACTCAAATCGAACTGTCAGCGCCGCTTGCTAGAACTGACAGATCGATCTTTCTGGGTTTGTCTTCCTCATTAATGATCGTGATCGTATAGGTGCTCTTGCCATCACTTTGGATCTGAATGTTCGAGCCCGTTGTATGACCGCTCGATAAAAATGAATTTCCGCGACGGATCTCGTATTTGAACTTTCCACTATTGGTCTGTTTGATCTGCAAAGTGCTGAATTTCTTACCGGAAATCTTCCAGCCCTTCCGCTTCTTCAACCTTCCAAGGCTTGATCGTCGCACTAATTTTCGCCTTGCCGTTTGCGTCGAGAGTAATGGGCTTCTGTGCGAAAGCATCGGTCGCCGAAAATGCGATGATCGCGATCGTCAAAGTAAGTAACTGCAGCGTTAATTTTTTCATTCTATTTTCTCCTTATTTTTCAGACCTAATTTCCGCGGTCGTTTCATGTGCGAAAAGTCTCAAACAAAACGGCTCTCGCCAAATGTTTACGGTTATCGCGTGTTACGTGGCGCGGCTTCTCTCGTTGTATTTTCTCTGAACCATCTTTCATAGACAGATCTTAGGGTCAAGACGTATCCGCGCGGACATTTCAATTCGATCTTGTTGGCTTCTTGTTCGCTTGGGCTAATGCCGTTTTGATAACAGTATCTTCCTCTATTGGTATAACCTTCTGGGCATGTGGGTTCACTTGTTCTCGATCTCACTTCGCGTGTTCCTGTCCCACAACTGTCGCGAAGTCCATTTTGATCGCGTTTGATCGACTCCCGAGAACTTTTGCATTGTGAAGCGGTGAGTCTTCGCTCTCCGTCATCGTGCAAAAAGAAATCCGCCCCACTCACCGCCGTATATGTCCACTTATTCTTGTTCCGAAATATCGGATCTAAACTATTCCAATCCGCATCGGGAGTTCCCATATCGATCCAAACCGCAGCGACAGGTTTTTGCCAGCAGATATATGCCTCTTCATCCATAAATACCGACGCAAACACAGATTGCAAAAGCAGTAGCATTATCAATCCGTTGACGACCATCAAGTATTTCGACGGCAATTTGTTTCTCATTTTTCTTCTCCCAGGTAATTTTTGCATTAACTTTTCGCTTTAATTTTTGACTTCCAAAACTGCCGTTTTTGAGTCAAATTCCTTGTCGCCGTTCTCGTTCAGCAACTTAACTTCAAAATTATATTTTCCTTCGGGAAAGCCCTGGGGTCTCAGCGTCAAGGTCAACCAAATTGTCCTCGCTCCTTCGATCTTCGCTTCGTTTTCCGGCAGCCTGAGCTCTTCGCCCTCGCTGTTCGTAACCTTCCAGCGGATCAAGTGCTTCCCGCTCGAATTCTGTATCCTCGAGATCGCGTAGATCTTGTCGCCTTGTTTGGCGGTTGTGAATGTTTTTGTACCTTTGTCATCATCCGAAAAGGTGATCTCAGCCAAATTTGCGGTCGAGAATTCGCAAGCCAGGCCGGCAACCAACAAAATACCCAACGTCAAAAATATCGATAATTTGTTTTTCATAAACCTTGGCTCCAAGTGGCGTTTAAGGTGCAGAAGTGATATTGTTCCGGGCCTTCCGCCTGACCCTATGTCCAAAGGTCGTCAGTTGCCGTGTAAGAAACTATTACCCGTTGCGCGACGTTGGTCGTATTAATAACGACGATCTTGTATTTGCTGCTCACATTGCCCGTTCGGAAAAACACGGCGTTGGTGCCTCGAACGACGACCCGTCCTGCATCATCCACTACCTCGATCCGAACATTCCCCTGGTCAGCCGTAGCGTTTATTGCAACCTTTTTTCTTACAAACGGCCCGATCTGAAACCAGGCTGTCACGCCTGCATCTAAGGTGATCTTCTTCGTGCCTGTAATTACATCGGCAGCAAATATCGAAGTCGTCGCAACGAACACGACCATCATTGTCGCTATCATCAACTGCAATGTTCTTGTATTCATCTAGTTCTCCTTTTCAGTGATCTTGCATTGCTGAACCGGGCTCAAACGCACCGAAACCCGTTCACGGCTAATCCATTAATAAACAGATCGAACTTACTGTGCCGTGATGATCAGCTCTGTAATGGCGTCAACAAAATCTATTACTTGAGGGGTGAATTGAAATCGCTTGTGAGAAACATTTACGATCAGCACCTGTCCGACGCTTATGTCGTCAAATTGAAAATATCCAAAATTGCTGGTGCGGGCAGTTCGGATATTTCCATGTTGGTCGGTCAAATATACGCTCGCATTGCCGACCCCTTGATCTTTGCCGTAGGTAACTCTGCCTGCGATATTGGCGACGGCAGCGGTCGGAGCAAATTCTGATGTCCAGAACCCGCTCTTTATTCTAAATAGCGCAGGAGCACTAATTTGGGTGAACGGTTGACCGATCGTTCCGGTGATCGTGAAAATTCCGTTTGAGCCCACATCGCCGCCCGCGGAAACTA
>JBBQGO010000126.1:0-7146 GCA_038323125.1 Pyrinomonadales bacterium | reverse complement strand
TACTGCATTGATAGTAAAACGCAAAATCACGGCTATTCCGCTGCCCGATAGGAGGCTGGCTTATCCCTGTGATAGGCCGCTTTGCCAGTGTCACCCCGCTCGAGGTAAAGCTCAGAAAGGAGTTTGTGCCTCTGCAGGATCCGACCCAGAACTTCCTGATTGTGACTGTCGGCCCGAAATATGGCGTCTTCGACCGAAAGCGCTTCTAGCATATAATGGATCGCTCGGGCGTCGTCGCCGAGTCGCACATATATCTTTGCGAATAGCTCATTAGCTATCGAGAGACTGAGTTGGGCTTCCTGATTGTTCGGGTCCTGCTGTAGTGCGGCGTCCACCAAGCCTTTGAACTTTTCCGCCATTTGCATCGCTTCGTCGCTGGATCCGACCGCCGACAGAGATTCGGCTGCGTTGCCATATGCCGCAGCAAGGTAGCGCTGGCTGTCCGGCCTGCCGGGTGCGAGTTCATTTAATTGTTGAGCAGCGGCCAGTGATCGCCTTTGGAATGTGAGTGACTGCTCAAAGTGGCTGGTCGCGGTCGTTGTATCACCGTCATCTTCGGCATACTGGCCTGACCAATAGTGGTCCGTGCCTATTCGCTGGTACACCCGAGCGGCCATTTTTAATGTATCGTGATCAGCGACCCCGGCCGCTAGGATATCTTCGATAAGCGGGAGCGTCCGCATATGGGCTGCAAGTGCCTCCGAACGTACGGCTGTGCTTGTATCACCAAAACGAATATACAAGTCGATCAGCTTTAGAGTTCGCTCGTGGCTCTTCGCTTCGGTTTTCGGTATCTGTTCGAAGAGGGCGAGTGCTTTTTCGACGAGCGCCTTCGCCTCCCCGCCACCGCCAGAGCGCAGGAGGAGAAATGCGAGGTTGTCGTAGGCTTGGATCAGGTTGTCCTTAGCTTCCGTGTCTGAATCTTCCTGGGACACGACCTCCTCAAGCAGGTTGATGGATTTCTGGTAGCTGACGAGGGCACCACCGGTATCGCCAATGTTTGGCGTATACATCTTTCCCTGAACGTCACCCATTTTCAGGTACGCGATAGCGAGTTCCTTCTGCAGCGTGACGTCGCCGGTTGATTCCTGGGCGAGCCCGTCCAGGTACGCAAGGGCATCGCTTACGAGCATCTCGCGGACGGCAGTTGAGCCCGGCAGGTCTGCGATGGCGTCGTGATATTTAAAGACGACATTATTGGCAAGTTGGCGAACGTCAGCGAAACGGTTTTCGGCAAGGATTCGTTGCTGTTCCGCCCGATGAGCTTGCCAGATGGCGACCGTGATACCGATACACAGCGACACAAAAACGATAGCGGCGGCCGCTACGCCTATTCGATTGCGGCTAATAAATTTGCCGGCGCGATATTTGAATGTGTGCGCCCGAGCCATCACGGGCAATCCCGTGCCATAGCGCCTGAGATCTTCTGAAAATTCATGTACCGATGAGTAGCGTTCGACCGGCTCCTTTCTGAGACATTTAAGGATTATGTTGTCCAGATCGCCCCGAAGCTGGGACACCGAAAACGGCCTTATCTCCGACGGGTGCGATAGATCTCGAAGCGACGACGGCCGCCGGGGTTCGGTCTGGCAGATAGCGCGTTCGATCTCAAGTTGGCTGTTTGCGGAAAAAGTGTAGGGCTTTTGGCCGGTCAGAAGTTCGTAGAGGACGACGCCCAGGCTATATATATCGCTTGAAGTCGATATCTGTTCGCCGCGAACCTGTTCAGGTGACGCGTACGCGGGGGTCATCATACCCAGTTGGGTGGCGGTGCCGGCCTCCGTCTCTGGACCCATGATCTTACCGATACCAAAATCAAGCAGTTTTGCCTGGCCGTCCGCTGTAACCAGAATGTTCGTTGGCTTGAGGTCCCTGTGAATGATGAGGTTTTGGTGTGCGTACTGAACAGCCGAACAAACCTGCCGAAAGAGACGTACGCGTTGATCAAGACTGAGGCCCTCTTCACGACAATAATCATCGATCGATCGCCCCTCGACAAACTCCATCGCGTAATACGGCAGATCATCCTCGGTCATGCCGCCGTCGATAAACTGTGTGATGTTGGGATGTACGAGCGAAGCCAGGATCTTCTGTTCGTGGCGAAAGCGGCGGACGATTTGGTCGGTATCCATGCCGCGTTTTATGATCTTTAACGCGACGCGTTGAGAAAAATCTTCGGTCTCAAATATCGCCTCAAATACTGCACCCATACCGCCGCGGCCGATCTCGCGGACGATACGGTATTTGCCGATCCGTTCGGGAGCAGCGTTGTCATACTGCCAGTTGAAATGTTCGAACGCGTTCTTTTCGAGCCCCCGGCTTTCGTCATCCTCCGCCGCAAGCATTTTCTCAAGTTCGCCGCGCATCTCGGCGTCACCGTTGCAATAGCGGTCTATTATCTCTGATCGTCTGGGATAGGGAGTATCGACGGCCTCAGTGAATATCTGTTTTAATTTTTGCCAACGAGCGGCATCCATAGCGTCGTGACGATCAAAATTGGGCCTTTAGCCATGATTTGGCGCTTCGCCACTCGCGTGTGACGGTCGACGGTGAAACTCCCAACACCTCGGCAGTTTCGTCGACCGTAAGTCCGCCAAAGAACCGCAGCTCGACGATACGCGCTGCGTCAGGATCAAACTCCGCAAGCCGTATTAGGTTTTCGTCGAGCATGACAAGGTCAAGTTCACGTTCACCGCTTGCCTCGCCGATCGCGTCTTCGAGAGCGATGCGAGTGGCTCCGTCGCCTCGCTTGAGAGCATTTCTCTCTACCGCGTAATTCACCAGTATGCGGCGCATCATTTGAGACGCCAGCCCGAAAAAATGGGCACGGTTGCGCCAGTCGACCGTGTGCTGGTCGAGGAGCCGCAAATAAGCCTCATGGACCAGAGCGGTTGCCTGCAGGGTGTGATTGTCCCGCTCGGCCCTTAGTTGATTTTCGGCGACACGTCTCAGTTCCTGATATACGATGGGCAGCAGTTCGTC
Source organism: Pyrinomonadales bacterium (assembly GCA_038323125.1). Taxonomy (GTDB): domain Bacteria; phylum Acidobacteriota; class Blastocatellia; order Pyrinomonadales; family Pyrinomonadaceae; genus OLB17. The sequence continues at coordinate 4,164 of JBBQGO010000126.1, read as the reverse complement.
GAGGGCGGGTTTATCCCCGCCTTGCGCTTTGTTCAGCAGGTGCGTGATGTCTGATCTTTCCGGCATTGTAATACGAATGGTTCAGCGACGGAGCCCGCCGCCTTTCTCCTAGGAACGCGGTTAGTACGTTCGAGTTGCAAGCGGGCTATCATCGATTTTTACAGCAAATGCCGAAAACACCAAATTTCCATAGCAGTCATTCGACTGAGGCCTTACGTTGCAGAGTCTTGTTAAGTTTGTGAGGCGGCGTACAGGGATGTACGCTTTCCGATGCGGAATGCTCATAACGCAGATTCTTATTACCTGCGGCGTTTGATATCATTGTCGTATCTTGATATGGGACGGAACGGGCTTGGAAACTGCAGTATTTGGTGCGCTGGATCCTTTTGATCAGCGTGATCGCGGGTGGTTTTCTCTCCGGCGGTGAAGGTGTACGGCTGTTTCCTTTTTCAAGCGACCGCAGCCAGGAAGGCCCTCATGACCTTCGCGGCGGCGGAGAGCGTACGTACACCCTTTCTGTACACAATCCTTCCCAATCGCTGGTACGCAAGGCAAAGTTCAGGGACATCCTCGCTGCCCCCGGCCCTGTCGACCTCGCCCGGCCGCTGCGGCTATTGCCTTACCTGGTCATAGCTCCTGATAATTACGAGCGGTACGATCCTTTTGTAAATGACGCATTCCCCTTACTCGCACCGGGCCGGGCACCTCCTGTTGCCTGACCACGCCTCTTCTTTTACAACAACTTCGGTTTGATCCATCGGCCTTGAGCATCGAGTTTATCCGGTCGTTTCCTTACAGCAGGTGAATGCCTGCGGGTAAGGCGCCGCTGTCTCTAGCGGGATCTCGAGGTCCATTCGGCGGTACGATGTGGCAAAGCCCGCATGCCGGTCGATCCGCCGAACATTTCACCCGCCGGTGCTCGGCGGCCAGCAGTTCGAAGCGTGCCCAACGGAGGCAGTATGACAAGTTTACCGACAGAAAATATTCACTCTACCGTCAATCCAAACGACGTCGACCATCTGCATCATGAGGTGATCAAATACATGCGGACAGATTTTCCGCGCCTCAACTACACGCTCACGGTCGAGATGGCACTAAGGGTCATTCGGCAAAAGGGCGTAGGCGAAAGGATCGTCAATTTCTATGTGATTGACGAGGACGGCCATCTACGCGGCATCGTCCCAACTCGGCGTTTGCTGACATCTATGCCAAGTGTACGCATCGCCGACATAATGATAAAAGACAACCTCGTTACGGTATCTCAGCAAACGACCGTGCTCGAGGTCTGCCAGTTGTTCGTCCAGCACAAGCTGCTCGCGTTCCCTGTGCTGGACGATCACGGAGAGATGACCGGGGTCATCGACGCAGGCATATTTAGCGAGGACGAGCTGACGTTTGTGCACCGGCATCACTTCGACGATATCTTTCAGATGATCGGTTTTGGTATCTCGCAGATAAAGGGCAAATCGGCGATCGGCCGGTTTCGTTACAGGTTCCCCTGGCTCGTGGCGACGATGTTGAGCGGCATTACGTGTGCCGTCCTGACCGGCATGTAAGAGACAACACTGGCCCAAACTCTGGTGCTCGCGTTTTTTATGACTGTCGTACTCGCACTAGGTGAGAGCGTCAGTATCCAGTCAATGACCGTGGCGCTTCAAAACCTGCATATGGGCAAACCGAAGTGGCCCGAATATTTTGAATGGATAAGGCGTGAAGTAGCGGCGACCATGCTGCTCGGTGTCGTGTGCGGGCTCGTTGTGGGATCGATCGCGTTTGGGTGGCGCGGCGATCTGCTAGCCGCGGCGGTCATTGCGATAACGATTCCTTTGTCCGTAATAATGGCCGGCGTGATCGGCGTAAGTATACCAACGCTGCTCTACGCCATCCATGAGGAATCGAAGATCGCATCAGGCCCTCTAACGCTGGCTGCGGCTGATATTGTGACCATCATTCTCTACTTTAATGTTGCTTTGCTGTTGTTTTGATCGACACAAGGATCGCGATGTAAGCAAACTGTCGAAAGGTTTCCGGCCGGCATCTGTTTGCACCCATAACCTCATTTAATTACAGCTTTTTGTGCGTGGCGCTTGTTTCGGTAAAATATGTCCATGCATACGCCGCTGCTATTTGGGGATCTGCTTATAATTCTGCTGGTGTCCGTACCGGTGGCGTACCTGTGCCTGAGGCTCAAACTGCCGCTGCTGGTCGGTCTGATGCTCTCAGGAATAGCGATCGGGCCCTATGGACTGGCGTGGATAAGTGAACTTCAGGCGATCGAGGTGCTGGCAGAGATCGGCGTGATGCTGCTGCTGTTTACGATCGGCCTTGAGTTTTCCGTTGCCCGCTTGCGCGAAATGAAGACCCTTGTGCTCGTCGGAGGCGGGCTGCAGGTGCTCATTACGATCGCCGTTGTCGCGGGGGCGATGTATGCCCTGGGGCGGGGGATAGAGCAATCCGTCTTTTTCGGGTTCCTGGCTGCTCTGTCGAGCACAGCGATCGTTCTCAAATCTTATGTCGACCGTAATGAGGTCGATGCACCGCACGGCCGTGCCGGAGTCGGTATCTTGCTTTTTCAGGACATCAGCATCGTTTTTATGCTGTTGATGATACCCGTTATCGGCGGGACGGGCGGTTCGACGGCTGCGACCGTTCTGATCGAACTGGGAGGATCGCTGCTCGCACTCGGGCTGATCGTATTCGGCGCTTGGTTCTTTCTACCTAAGTTCCTTAAACAGATAACTCAGCTTCGCAGCCCCGAGGCCTTTATTTTGACCGTCGTACTCCTGTGCCTTGGCATGTCGTGGGTGACCTCGCATTTTGGGCTTTCGCTCGCACTCGGGGCATTTATCGCGGGTATGGTACTGGCCGATTCGGACTTCAGTCATCAGGTAACGAGTGAGATACTGCCCTTTCGCGATGTGTTCAACAGCTTGTTCTTTGTCTCGATAGGCATGCTGTTGTCGCTAAGCGCCCTATATCAGAATATCGGCGTCGTGGCTGGCCTCGTCATTGTCCTGCTGGTTGGAAAGTTTGTTATTGTTTGGCTTATCATCCGCTTACTGGGTTTCCCGCAGCGGGTCGCCATCATGGTCGGTGTGGGACTGGCACAGGTCGGCGAATTTTCATTCGTCCTGGCCCGCGCCGGGATGTCGGCGGGACTGCTGCCCCAGGACGATTATCAAAAGTTTCTGGCGGCGTCCATCATCTCGATGATCGCGACGCCATTTCTGATCGCCGCGGCTCCGCGGCTAGGCTTCGCGGTTCAAAATCTGTTGTCGGACGGCCGCGCGGGCGAGATAGAGAATGTCGAGGAAGATATTCACCTGACCGCCAGCGGCGGCCTGGTCCAGCACGTCATTATCGTCGGATACGGACTGAACGGCCGCAATCTCTCACGCGTCCTGCGGGCCGTGGGCGTGCCCTATACGATCCTTGAGGTCAATCCGGACGTCGTGCGGCGGGCTAAGGACAAGGGAGAGAAGATCAATTTCGGTGACGCGACCCGGCGCGAGGTGCTGCTTCATGCTGTGATCGACAGGGCATGGATACTTGTTTTGGCGATGTCCGATCCTTCGGCGGCCCGGCGGGCAGTTTCGCTCGCGCGCAGGCTCAACCCGGCAGTTCATATCATTGTGCGTACACGCTATACGGCCGAGATCACCGAATTGCTCAGTTTGGGGGCCGACGAGGTCATTCCGGAAGAGTTTGAGACAAGTATCGAGATCTTTGCACGCGTGCTTCACCGGTTCGGTACGCCGAGGAACGTGATCGAGGGACAAATCGAGCTGATCCGAAAACAGGGTTACGAAATGCTCCGCAGCCCGTCGATACCTCAGGTCGAGATGGGCAACCTGCACGCGGCGATGCATGACGCGGGAACCGAAACAGTAAAGATCGAAGCCGATTCTCCTGTGATCGGCCGGTCCCTAGGCGAATTGAACCTGCGCGGTACATCGGGTGCAACGGTTATCGCCGTGGTCCACGAAGGCGAGACGTTGGTCAGCCCAGGAGCCCAGTATGTGCTGAGCGAAAGCGACAACGTGTTGCTGCTCGGTTCCGCAGATCAGATCGAGCTGGCGCTCAAGATACTAAAATCCGACGATCAGTTTGGAGGATTCAATCCCTAACTGCCGGGCGTTGAACTCGCTTCTTACGGAAAATGAT
>JBBQGO010000125.1:0-7203 GCA_038323125.1 Pyrinomonadales bacterium | reverse complement strand
ATCAGCTGGGCTTGGCTGCTCAGCTACAACGAAGAACGTCCCCACAGCTCGTTGGGGAACATACCGCCGGCAGAATTCAAACGTCGGCTAACAGCAGAAAACTCTAGTTTAGAACTGTGCACTTGACGGGAAGCTTACGCAACGTCCGGCGCGGTTTTCGTGTTTGCGGAACCATGTGTGGTCCATGCCGGTGCCTTCGTCGCGTTCGGTTAGGCCGTACTTTTGGCGGACGGAACCGGCTGAACCGGCGTTATAGCCCTGGGCTGTTGTACGCAATCCCTTGCCGGAGCCGATCTCTTCGCCGTAGGCTGTGTAGTCGTTGCGGCCGAGGACGTAACCGGTGTTGCTCAGCACAGCGCGGGTCGAGCCCTGCCAGTCCGAGAGCAGGTATTTGACGCCGCCTTCGTCCGTGCGATCAACGCCGCCGTATTCGGTCAAGAGCTTTCCGCCAACGTCATATATCAGGAACCGCCACACATCATTGGCCTTTTCCGCAACGCGCATTCCCGCGGCATCGTAAATCGAGAAAGCGTCGGGGGCCTCCATCATCGTCGCTGCTGCCTTTACGACCCTCCCGTTCGCGTCATACGTCAGAGCCAGATTACGAAACTTATCGTCGGTAGTCACATTTCCGGCGGCGTCATAGGTTGTGGTTGTGGTTAATCTATTGGTGGTTTTGCTTATGTGCGAGTCCTCGATAGGCGTATAGAAAAGCGGGTTTGCCTGGCCCGTGGTCGGATTACTCGCTGCCTTGCGGTACATATTACCGAACCGGTCAAAGTCGAAATTTTGTTTGTAGGTCAGAGCATTCGTGTCACCACGTCGCTCTTCGGATTGCTTTAACCGCCCAATATGATCATAACTGAACTTCTGCGTCCATTGCTTATCTGTCCCGATCCAACTCTCGACCCGTGCAAGTTGCCCGTTGTTCTTTGTCGTGTCGAGATTGCCTGAACCGTCGATCTGCCCATAGCCGTAATCATATTTCTGAAGCACCTCGGAACCTCGTTTCAGTTCCTGCCCTGTCATTTGCAAACGGTCATTCAGTCCAAAAGTTTGAATTGTGCTATTCCCAAACGTCATAGACGACACCGATCCGCCTTTCCCCTCAAACTCTAGGTCGCTCAGGTACGTTCGCGACGCATCGGCAACAGCGTCTAACCGACCGTTCGCATCGTAGGAATTTGTAACTTTCCTCCCAGATGGATACGTTGTGCTGATAAGCTGGCCCGCCAGGTTGTAGTCGTATTCCAGATCGTACTGCTGCCCGTCGATCCACTGTCGATGTTTTGTGATGCGTCCCATCAGGTCGGAGTCGAATTCAGGAGCAGTTATTGGACATTACTGGATTAATTCTTTCTTGATCTCTTAAAATCTAGATAGGCATCATGAAAGCGTTTTGCGTTGTTATAGACATAGACTTGTGCAGGATTCCCCGCTTCATTAATCCTTGAGTAGTCTTTCATAAACTTAGTTTCGCTCCATCCAGGATATTTTCCGTCTTGCGAGATCAGATAAGTGGTAAATTCCACAAGCTCGTCGTCCGATAATTTGACCCTGTATCGAACCCAAAGCGTATCAGCGACATGCCTATCTGCTCCGTTTATTCCCTTAAGTTCCTTAAGGAAAACGAATGCCGACGGCTGATGTTTGCTTTCGGAACCGTTAGCGAAGCTAAGGCTTGGCTCAGCCGCCACGATACGCCCCAACGCTCTTTCGAGTGAGTCGATCACCACCTGACCTTTCTTCGTCGCCCTTAATCTAAAATCAAATCGGTCGATATCCGATGCGAGTCTTGCCACAATGGCAAAACGATACTCAATACATTCAGAACGATTCTTATGATCATAGGCAGCGATGTATTCCGAAATAACAGGCAATGCTTTATCACCTGACCTGCGAATTAACTTCTCAACTAGATCTTCATAGTCAGCCATGGCAGAGTACGATTCGAACGAACTTGTATCACTTTTAACTCTTTCGTCGATCAATTCACGAGGCGACAGGGCCTGCAATTCAGCTTCCGATCTTGGCTTATAGTTCTCTACACTACAAATTATCTCGTCAGAATCAGAAGAAGAATTAGAGTCCCGATTCACAGCCTGCGCTTCCGTACGAAACTGAACCACGCCATGCCCACACGATATTTGACTAGCACTAACAATAATTAGGATTGCCAATCTTTTCATCTTTACCCTAACTTTCTCAAATATTGCCAACATCCTTCATCAACGGACTGCAATTCGCTGTACTCAGCCACCATCTTGCCGCCGATATCATAGATCAGAAACCGCCAAATGTCACTGTTTTTCGATAAAGCACGTCTCGGCACGGCAATCGAGGACCAGTGTACGCCGCTTAACGATGTGGCACTTTCGCTCGGGCTGTGCCCGTTCGCATTGCGTTGAGGCTTGCCTCACCGATGGGCGCTATATCTGATGAGGCTGTCCCTCCTTTGGGCTGTATCGACCCGGGACTAAAATGTGGAGCGTTCACGGCGGGGCATAGCCGTCGCCGCTCATGCACTGCGGCATAGCCGCTGGACGAATATGGGGAGCGTTCACGGCGAGGCATAGCCGTCGCCGCATTGCGATGCGGCAAAGCCGCCCCAAAATGACATCTGTTTAGACTTTCCTCGCCGCCTTTACCCTTTCAAATTTCCTAACCGCGATCTCGTACGCTTCGGCTAGGAGGGGCTTTGTGGCTTCGAAGGTCGGTCGTTGCGGATTAAGAATGCATACCCAATACATCCGTCCATATACGGGGTGAGGCATCAGGCGGTCAAGCTCGGTAAAGTCGCAGCCGGTGCCGGGCGCGATCTCTTCGCCTTCGGGGGTCTCTGTTTGGAAGAGGGTGCCATAGGTCTGTTTTGTGATGCCGATATTCAGGCGAAAGACGGAGGCCCGGTCGAGGCCCGAAACATCGTCGTACTCGTTATTGGTCACGATAGTGGCGAAAGGGACATTGTTGTCCTGATCGTAAATGAAGAACGAGTTGCCCGAGGCGGTTGCGACGCTCGTTCCTTCACAGGTTTTGAGTATGTAGTTGGTTATTGCATCTTCATTCATAAGTGATAAGCATATTTTACAGCTTGGCAGGAGGTTGGTTCCCGCAGAGCGGCAGAGCCGCAGAGCAGAGAAGCAAATCTACAGATACTTCTCCTGACGCCTGGATCACCGAATTGGCCGTTCCCCGTTCTTCCTGTGCGTTTTCGCGTCTTTGCGGGACGATGTCTGTCGTTCGGCGATCATGATCAATGTTATTGTATCCTCTGCGTCTCCGCGTTTGTGAGCGGGCGTGAACGTTATGCCGGTTCCTGCAAATGAAACGCTCACCTTTCCTGTCGAGCATCCGACCGGGTCACGGGCGGCGGCAAAGCTGCGTTATTGGTGGAGTTGGGTGGTTGCGGGCTCGCTGCTCTTGTTTATCGGGGCTCCGGCGCTGATCGCCTTGTGGGTGATCGGCCGGCGGATGTGGCTTTACCCGCTCGCCCAATGGGGTGCAAAGACCTGGCTGCGGGCATGTGGGGCGCGGGTCCGCGTCACGGGTGCTGAGAACCTCGAGCCGGGCCGCACCTATGTTTTTATATCGAACCACCGCTCATACCTCGACACGGCCACTCTCTTTTTTTGCGCCGGCACAAAGATGGGCCTCGTCGCCAAACGGGAATTGCTGAAGGTGCCCATCTTCGGGCAGGGAATGAAGTTTGTAAATATAATCGCCATCGACCGCACGAACGCAGAGCGTGCGCTTGCCTCGATGGACAAGGCCCGTCAGGTGATGGCGGATGGCTATTCGTTCGGGGTCTTTGCCGAGGGCACGCGGGCGATGCCGGGCGAACTGCTGCCATTCAAAAAAGGCGGGTTTCACCTCGCGTTACAGACCGGTTCGTCCATCGTACCTGTCGCGATCAAAAACACCGACTGGATGATGGGCAAGCGAACGGGCGTGGCCTATGCAGGCGAGGTCGAGATGGTCCTGCTAAAACCGATCGAAACGACAGGAATGACCGCCGACCAAGACCTCGCCGGCCTGATCGGCATTACCCGGGCGGCTATCGCCGATGAGCTGCGGAATTGAGGCTTTTAAGTGTCTATGTTTATCGGGGACATTCCTGTCCCCGCCAGATGATGGTGCGAAGTTTACGGTTTCGGAGGTGCCGGCTGCTCGTCGACGGGCAGCTCTTCGTCCAGTATGCGGACCTCGGAGCGGCCGAGTTTGTAATCCGAGTAGGTCACGCGCATTCGGAGCTTGATCACATTGCCGTTGTCAAAAACGAGTTCGTCATCGGAACGGGCATCCGACGGGAACCAGTATTTGCCGTCAACCTGTTCGCGTGTCGTTTCGACGACCGGAAACTTGTTGGTTTTTGTCTCGGGCACGGCCTTGCCCTTAGATTTAACGATCATCAGATCGTCCACATCCACCCAAACCCTGCCTACAAACAGACGCTGTCTGGTTTTCTTCGGGTCCGGCATTACCTTCGGCCTGACGTCAAAAACATAGAGGTTCAGATCGTCTATCCGCTCGGTCCCGACGTATGAAATATTGTATTGCGCGATCGCATGCGGCTCGAGGGCAAATGGGTTGACGCCGCCGAGGTCTTCGAGGTCCTCGGGCGAAACGAATCCCGGCGGGGTCGTGGCTATAGGTGCAAATTCGATCTTCTCAAAACGCCCGCCGTCCGCTCGGAACGTCATAAACGAATCGCGACGAAAGGTGCCCGCTATTTGTCCGCCCATGCCGATGATGTTGACGGTGGCCGATCGCTTAAAAACGTAATTAGTAAGAGCGGCGCGAAAATCGCCCTCGTTCTCAGTGAATTTTTTAATGATCCGGTCGATCTCAGCCGGGCTCGGTTCGCTCTTTGCGACACTCTGCCCCTGGCCGAACGCGGCCGCCGCCGAAAGACACAGGAGGAGCATTACGGATATAAACGATCTTTTCATCTTGTTTTTAATTCCTCGATTACAGGAAATAGATGCAGGCGCGGTGGAAAACGTTGTTGCGAAACGCGGCGGGACACGGTTCCCGGCCCGGCCTCAGTTGCCCTTTTTTGAGGTGGGAGTCAGGCCGGCAAAGATCTGCTTATGCGAGCCCGCATCGAACTGGCCGAGCATCAGGTCGGCGCTGCGTTCGAGTTGGTCCTGGACGATACGATCGCGGCGGTCCGCGGCTTCGGCGGCCTCGACAGACGTTTCAAAGGCCACGCCGGCCTTTTCGATCTCTTCGATAAGCTCGTCCGGCACCTCGCCAAACTCGCCGCCTCGGAGCCGGCTGGCGACGTAGCGCACATACTCGATCATTTCCTCGTCATCCAGGGTATCCATAAACTTTAGATGCTTTTCTTCGGATGAGTCGAGCATCATCGGATCGTCGTCTTTTCGTTTCATACCTACCTCCTCTGCCGATCATGTATTTCGGCGGATCAGATCGTCGTTAGTCCCGCCATTGCTGGACGCGGCCGTGTTCTCTATTCAAATGATAACCGCAAATGGCGGCGATGAACATATTTTTTCGCGCGAAAAACAGTTATTTTCTTAAGATCAAGGCCGATTATCTCACGAAAATTTTAATATTTCTTGAGGTTAACACCCTTTTTCTTGCTTTTGAGAGAGTTTTTCTTGAGTTACGGGCAGGTTTTCGCACGCCTCGCCGTGTTCCCCAATGCCGAATCAACATCCGTTCGCCCGCTCCCGGACAGTGCTATCAAAGCGGGTTACTTTGCGAAGTCTACAAGCAATGCTCGATCAAGCTGTCTGAAATTCATAGCAACGGTGCTCGCCACGAATGCTTTTGCGATGGCGCGTACCTCACGCCGCCGCTAAACCCTTCGCCATCAGCAGTTAGGGCCTTGCTGATATGCGGCCGATCTTCTGTCGGGAACGGTTTTTCACTACAACAAAGTCATTTTGTTGTAAATAAAAACCATTTCGCCGTTTATTAAATCATTTCGCTAGTAATAAAATCATTTCGCAAGTTATTAAATCATTTCGTTACTAATAAAATCATTTCGCAAGTTATAAAATCATTTCGTTAGTAATAAAATCATTTCGCCGGTTATAAAATCACTTCTCCACTATCAAAATCATTTCTCCGGGAAGAATTTTGCCCGCCAAACACACGAATGGACCTTGAGAGGCGTCTCTGTGCCCTCTGTGGTAAAGATCTTCTCAGGGATCTCGCGAATCGGCGTTAAACCTTGGGTTTAGTGGCGTTACGGGACTTTTCTAATTGACTTGTATAAGAGGATAGTTAAACACGTGAAATAACCGCGAGCGACAAGGTCCGTATGCGGATGTGCAGAGATCACCTAACCGAGAAACTCGATCTCAACCTCGTGCGGGATGATGCCGTGATCGCAACCCTCCTTCAGGAGCCGTTTGACGCCCTCGCGGCCGCGGTCGCCGTAGTCGAGCGTAAGGTTATTTACCCACATCGCGACAAAGCGGTCTGCGAGTTCCGGCTGCATATCCCGTGCAAACTGCATAGCGTACGCCAGCGCATCCTCACGGTTTTCCATCGAGTAGACGATGCTGCGATGAAGGTGTTTTGAGACCCGCTCCATCAGTTCTGTACCGAGGTCGCGTCGGATCACATTGCCGCCCATCGGCAGCGGCAGGCCGGTTTTGTCGTACCACCATTCGCCCAGGTCGAGCACCTTGTTCAGCCCCATCTGGTTGTAGAACAACTGGCCCTCGTGGATCAGCAGGCCGGCGTCGACATCGCCCTTCTGCACCCTATCTATAATCTGGTCAAACGGAACAACGATATATTCAAACGCGGAATTATATATTCTGAGAGCGAGAAAAGCGCTCGTCAGTTCGCCCGGAATGGCGATCGTCATTGTACCGATCTCGGACGCATCACGCGGTTCCCTGGAAACGAGTATAGGGCCGTACTTATCACCGATGCTCGCACCGTGCGGCAGCAGGGCATACTTGTCGGCCACATAAGCGTAAGCGTGAAACGAGATCGCGGTCACGTCATAGAGCCCGTTCCGTGCGTCTTCGTTCAGCGTCTGAATGTCTTTAAGTGTGTGTTCAAACTTGAGGCCGTCCGTTTCGAGCTTGTTCGTGGCAAGCCCGTAGAACATAAATGCATCGTCCGAATCGGGGGAATGAGCGACTGTAATGGTACGGGTACCGGGAGTTTCCTGAGCTTTTACTGGCATAGATCAAACTTGAGAGTAGTAAACATTCG
>JBBQGO010000124.1:0-7234 GCA_038323125.1 Pyrinomonadales bacterium | reverse complement strand
ATGAGATTATTTGCAAAGGTTACGAACTCGCGTTCCTGGTCGCGATATGCAAATCCATTCTTTCTAACCGCGAAACCACTTCCTTTGAGGTAGAAAAAGATAGATTGTTCCGTTTCCTCGATTGAGGTGATCCTTCGCCAGGAAAAAAACGCTTCGCATCCGTCGTGGTAGTATCTGACACCGTCGGGGCCTAACTCGACCGTCGCGATCTCGTCTTCCAGATTCCCATGAAGATGCTCGTAATAGTTACGATTGCCATCCGAAGCTACACGCGGTATCAGGAACATTAGAGCTCCCATGTTAAGTAGGAACACGATCAAGCCCGTCAACAGATATTGATTGAACCAGAGAAATACGGGAAAAATGATCGCGTTGAGGACAAGAAACGTGTAATAGAAAAAAAGCGTTGAAGTCTTTTCTGGCACCGACGCTGCTATACGATCAGCAACGTGCACATAGTCGTCAATCGAAGCGTGGAACTCGACCTTCATTGACGGACCTTCATTCTTTATCATCTGAATGCGCTTCGTAGGCTTTGACGATCATCTGTACTAGCTTGTGCCGGACGACGTCTTTATCGGTGAAGTAGGTGAACTCTATTCCGTCTAAGTTGGCGAGGACCTTTTCTGCTTCTTTTAGGCCGCTTTTCTGGCCGCGGGGCAGGTCGATCTGGGTCGTGTCACCAGTGACGACGGCCTTAGATCCAAACCCGATACGCGTTAGGAACATCTTCATCTGCTCGCTGGTCGTGTTCTGGGCTTCGTCGAGAATGATGAACGCATCGGCCAGCGTCCGCCCACGCATAAACGCCAGCGGAGCGATCTCGATTATGCGTTTCTCGAGCATCTTCGTGACCTTTTCGCCATCGACCAGATCAAAAAGCGCGTCATAAAGCGGCCGCAGATATGGGTCGACCTTTTCCTGCAGGTCACCGGGAAGAAATCCGAGCCGCTCGCCGGCCTCGACCGCGGGTCGCGTCAAGATGATGCGGCTGACCTGTTTTTTATACAAAGCGTCTACCGCCATCGCCACCGCCAAAAAGCTCTTGCCCGTTCCCGCGACGCCGATGCCAAATACCAGATCATTCGAGGCGATCGCGTCGAGATATTTCCGCTGGTTCGCTGTCTTCGGCGCGACAGTCTTCTTACCCGAAGGGTTGAATCTGTTGTGCTGAAAGTGGTCGCGAAGGCTGTACGCCCGGTCCTCAGCTATCTGCTTGAAGGCGTCTTTCAGCTCCTTGTCGGTGAACGAATTGCCTTCGTCAAACAGCTCGCCGAATTCGATCAAAATGCGTTCCACCGTTTCGATGTCGGCCGGGTCGCCGTCGATCAGAAGCTCATTCCCGCGTGCTCCGATGCTTACATCGAGCAGCGACTCGAGATACTTAATGTTTTGATCCTGTACACCGAAGAGAGTGTTGAGGCCTTGGGGCGGAAGTTCTAGTTTTCTAAGATTGCTCAAATTAAAAGGTTCCTGCGACTGACGTATCTGTTTATGAAATGAGGCTACTAGAACGAACTTTTTATGTCAATAAAATAGCACCGGCTGAGGCCATATCAGTTTTGGCACACGGCTTGCGACTATCACCTGCATACACAACAGAGTGTTCGATTTCGACACAGGCCGTAACAAGGGAGACTTCCACGATGCTGACGACGATAGATATAAACGGAAACAATAAAATTATCTCGGACAAAATTACCGAAACGCCGGCGATCGTTCGGGCTCGCGACGAGGTCATCATTCGACGTAAAAATACGTCGACGGATTCGCGCCGCGACCAGTTGCTGTCGCGAGCAATGAATATTTACGCTCGCTCGCGGGGTATCCGATTGAACTCATCAAACATCATCTGAACCGGCCGTCAGTAAAGGCAACGGGGGGAACACAATGCCACGCGGAGAAAAAGACAAATACACGGATAAACAGAAGCGCAAAGCCTCTCACATCGTTGACGGTTATCTGGAAGACGGCGTGTCACGCGACGAAGCCGAAGAGCGTGCCTGGGCCACCGTCAATAAACAGGACGGCGGCGGCAAGCACCCCGGCGGCTCCGGCCGCAAAGGAGCGGACAAGAAAAAAGATTAACGGGATCAGGCAGATCCCAAATTAGGAGATATGAAAATGAAGAAAACAAACCAAGCTTTAACAATTTTAGGCGGAATCGGAGCCGGTGCGGCTCTAATGTACTTCCTCGACCCGGACCGCGGAAGCACTCGCAGGGGAGCGGTGAAGGATAAGGCGACGGAACTTTCGAATGACGTCAAAAACAACTTCACAGGATACACCAATGACTTTAAGAACAAGGCCGGCGAACTCTACGACGGTGCCAAATCTTATGTCAATAGCGGCACAGACAAGGCCAGCGATACCGTTGGGCAACTGGCGTCTGCGGCAACAACGGCAACTGAAAAGGCCGCCCATTCGGTTTCCGACAAAACGATTAATACCCCGTTCGGCAGTCAGGCTAAGCCCTTCGGAAGCTCAAACTAAGTAATGGCTTAATTGCTCAACGTACAAAAAACTAAGATCGCCCGTGCCCACACGCGGCCAACAGCATCCGAGGCTCCAACTAGTGAGTCGAAATAATTGATGCTCCGGCTCAGTCGGTGCGAATCTTAAAAAGCCCGATGTCGAAGCAAATTATCAGCTTTGGCATCGGGCTTTCTCCATTGTTCAAATCGACGCTGAACCCCGGTCCTACGGAGCTTCGGCGGCGATCTCAAGGTCCGTTATGTCTGCCGTCACCGGCAAGCTCAGCGGCGCGAACGAATACAGCTTCGATTCGCTTGTGACCGTATAGGTCGTTCCCGTCGGGACGCCTTCAAACGTAAAATAACCGAACGAACTCGACCTCGCAGTAGCGTTGAACGATCCTCCGTCCGTCATGCGGACGACGACGTTTGCGATCGCACCTCCGCCCTGTGATACGACGCGTCCGCTAATGGTGGCTGCCGCCGACGGTGCCTGAACCCAAGCGGCGCCCGAGAATACCTCGGCCGTCGTCCATGGATTAGCGAACGGAGTTAGATAAGTCCCGCCCACCAGATCATAAACGTAGATCAACCCGGGTTCGTCGGGGACAAGAAACGCACGGCCGTCGCCCGAGATCGCCAGAGCATCAAGATCGGTCTGCCCTGCCGGATATGGGGCGATCGTGGTGATCGTTCCATCCAAATTGACCCTGACCAACGACTGCGTGGCGTCGTCCGTCGCGTAAAAGTCGCCCGAGTTCGGATCGACCGCGAGCCCGCCCAGGTCGTGCGTTGTCGGATATGCGATAAAAATGGACGCAACGAGCGTTGTTGTGTCGACCTTCCAGATCGCTTCTGTTGTGATGTTTTTTGTACCGTATAGTTGGCCGTTGTGCCATGCCAGCGAGACCAGGCTCTGAACGGCACCGCCGCCATCGACCATCGGGCCCAGCTGGGCGGCGGTTCCGCCGACTGGCCATTCCCAAAGGGTAGATCCGGAGTTTAACAATATGCGGGCATTCGCGGCATCGTAGGCAGCTCCCCAAACTTGTGCACCTGTGAACGCAATATCCGTACTGGCATCTACCGGATCGATCAGGTACGCCGGCACCGCAACATCGTCAACGCCCGCAAACAGCGGCTTCATCGTGCCGAAAGAGGATGTAGCGGCCATGCGGGAACGCTTCGGTGCACGATATTCAAACATCTTCGTCGTTCGTTCGGCATCGATCGACATCTGCCGCTCGCGTTCCATTTCGAAAAATTCGACCTGTCCAAATACCGAATTTCCAACGCCTAAAACCAAGATCCCCGCCAAGGTCATCGCCAGACAATCGGCAAAGCGGAATCTAAAATGTGCCAAAGATCCTGATCGGGTTCCATAGATATTACATAAGGTGTTCATATGCATTAGCCCTCCTAATAAGTGGATGTGTAAAGAACGGCCGGAAATTCCCGGCGAGTCCTTGCAGAAAATAGACCTAGTGTTCGCCCAATGTTAAACCATTAAGCAAATATCGCCAAATTTCGCCCAAACCGAAAACACACTCCCTCGCCTCAAATCTATTGTTCCCTCGCGGCGAACTACCGAGAAATCCTCGGCAGTTGCTTCGGCCGAAAGTTCGCCCTCATCGTAGATGTTTTTTAGGTGGAACGAGATATTATCCGTCGTGCATTGGAAAAGGCGTGCCATTTCCGATTGAGAAAGCCATAAACTCTCGTTGTGGAGACGAACCTCCAACTTGGGGCCGCCGTCTTCAGCCTCATAGACGATCATCTCGCCTTTATTTGAACTCATTTCATCAACCATAGCTTAAAACCACGTCTTCTTTGCGAGACCGAATCTTCGGACCTAACGATCACGTCGTGCGTTTTCGTTTTGGCTTTTTTGCGTCGAGTCCGAGCGGTTCGGTGATCTTGCGGTAGAGGTCGAATAGGAATTCTAGGCGTTCGAGTTCGGTCTTGAATCGGCGAAGCCCTCGCCCTCCCAGGTGGCGATACCACCCCGCTTGAACACAGAAGTTTATCCAAAAGCGTCGGCAAGTGTGCAAGACGATTCAACGTTTTTCCATCCAACTCGCGTCAGAGAATTTCAAGATTCGTCGTCGTCGGGTTGCAATCGTTGGAGCTAGGGGTGTCTGACTTGGGAAGCCAAGAGAGCAGAAACCGAACCATTATGAACCGAATTACCGGTTCGTTGATTGAAATAACTCCCGCGACATTGGAAAACTACTTTCAACCTGAATGATATTGTCAGTGAGCGTCAACAAATCGTAATCCATGAAATCCCTAATAAATGGTATCGCCCAATTCGTTGGTCGTAGAAGTGCGGGAAAGGCAACGACTTTACGGCGTGGAACTTGCGACTGTTGAGATCGTAGATATTCATAATGAAGAAGCTGTCCGAGGGCTAAGCGCAGGCGATTTACAAAGGTGCGAGGATTGACACTCTTAACTTCAACGAGAAACTCGTGCGCTTTGAATTTGATAAGTAGATCGAGACTCTGAGGATCGTCGAAAACCTCTCCCCCGTTTGCCACGCTAACATGCGCAATCATCGCGACCATATGGTCATGGAGAATATGTTGGCGAACGCTGCTCTGTCTGTCGTAAACCACATCTTGCCGACTATTCGATGCTTCTGGTGGCTCATTACCAATTAAATTATCACTACTGAATCTTCTTAGGTTTATGCTACTTATTTCGGACAACGGTTCGTCTTTTTCAGCGTTACCCTCTGTTGGAGACTCTTCATCAAGCTCAGCTGTATCGATCAAATTTACGCTAATGTCAATGCCGCCATACGCCATATACCAATTTATAAGGCTGATGTCGCTACTGGAACTTGGCATCCAAAACGTCTCGTGTTCTTCCAAACGATCACAGATTGCGTCAATGTCAGGCGCCGCACTATTCCCGAACGCAGAGATAGTAATAACGCCTTGTCGCGGACGGTGGAACAGAGGTGTCATTAGCAAAAACCGCATCCATTCTTGGGTTTGACGTGAGGCACCTTGCAATCGCTCGTTACGCTGACGAGAACTTATAATTGCTCGTACGAGCAAAGATAGGTCATTATGCGAAGTACAAGGAACAAGAAATGTCTCAACCTCCACGTTGGTTAATGAAGGTATTTCGTTACGTTGAGCTAACTCTCGCAAAACTTTCCAAACTAACACAGCAGGTCTAACGCGGACGCCGGTCTGAATTTGCAACTCAGTAACCGTTGATACATTGCTAAACTGTGTTCCTGACAATTGAGAACGCAAAGTAGGACTTATGGTAGTTTTATGCCCATTAGGAAACTGATAGCGCAGAGCTTGGAGCGTCATCATTTCAGAATAGCTTAGCGTTTCTTCTAAATAAGCCTGGCCTATAGGAGTTAAAGTAATCTCACGGTGAATTCGAGTTGAGATGATTAGACCTAACTCACTAAGCACTTGTTGATAATCCCTCCATCCGTCCGGTTGGCCCGAGTCAACTCTGACGTTAGCCGTAAGAATATTATTTGTATTTAAGTAATTGTTAATGTCGTAGGCCGGATCGGCGTTCTGCCGGAATGCGTTAGCGGCCCAGAGCAATTGGTAAAGCGTTACCGAATTGATAACGCCCATGTGTTGATTCATTGACCAGCGATAGCCGGGATATGGAAGTGAAGGGTAAACCATTAATCACTCAGACAGATCATTATCCAAACTTTCTCGAATTCTACGTCCAATCTCGTACGCAAGGAGTGGTGGAACTGCATTTCCCGTCTGACGGAACTGAGCACTCGTAGTGCCTTGAAAAATATACCAATCAGGAAAACTCTGAAGCCTAGCCGCTTCTCGTGGGGATATCACTCTATCCTTAAACGGATGTATGTGTGGTCGTCCACCACCAACAGAAGATCCTACCAATACAGTTCCTGAAGGTTTATTCGGATCGATTCTATCTGTGTGATCTGTTTTGTCGCGTCCACCTTGCGGTATCTTAGAATATCGAGCCTTAACGACTGATCCGTGTGGGCGCAAATAATGATTTTGTAAGTGGTCAACGTTTTCAAGTGCCCATTTACTAGGAAGAATCGTCAGACCTGTCTTCTCTATAATCTTCGCTCCTATTCCTGTTGGGCCGCCTACGGGAAAACGAAACGCCAGTGGTTTTTTGAATCCAATAATTACAACTCGTTCGCGAAATTGCGGCACACCAAACAACGATGCGTTCAGTTTACCTATGTGAAGGTGATAATTTGTCTTTCTTTTTGCAAATTCAACCAACTCTTTCCAATCTCGCCCACCGTTAACACTCGTTAGCCCTGGAACGTTCTCGAATAGAAACGCTCTAGGCTTAATTTCAGAAATCAATTCGAAATACTTCAGAGCCAGTTTCCCACGGGGGTCGTCTAATGCACCTCGTTTCCCTAAAATACTGAAGCTTTGGCACGGCGGACCTGCGGCAACCAAATCAATCTCAGTTGTTCCTGCTAACTCAATTAGTTCGTCGGAACTCGTCTCAAGAGCCGATTTAGCTAACGGTTTGGCATGACCAAGGTTGGTTGTAACGGTATCGACAAATACTGGCGTGATGTCGCTGGCAACAAAGGTCTTAAACCCGGCAAAGCCAAGACCTAAATCCAGGCCACCTCCACCGCAGAAAAGGCTAATCAATTTGTATGGAGCATCGTTCAACCGCTTTTTCGTAAAAAGAGCGAGTCTTTGTAGATAAGGGTTCAGCGATTCATGCGATTCTTTGAACTTATCAGAAGTTGAAAATAGAGA